>JAAZIT010000175.1 GCA_012800685.1 Clostridiales bacterium | reverse complement strand
TTTGCACTTGCCAACTATTTTCACCATTTTTAAAAAGTTTGTCATAGAAAACTATTGCCTGAATTTTATGAAATGCTATCTCTAGTCTTTAATAACAAAAACAGAACTAGAATAATATTTCACTAAAATATTTAAAAATAGTGTTGATACAATAATCTTGAAAACCTAATCCCCTTAACATATTTCCTAGTATAATATTAAACTAAATAAATATATTTAAAACCTATGTCAAAAAATCTGATATTAGCCTTTTTTAAACGACGTATCGCCTAGTATTTAACATCACTAACCTCTTTTTGGTTAAAATGCACGAAATAGAAGAAGATAATTCTATATTTTGGATAGCTTGTATTGGGCTAAAACCCATAGACTTTTTTTGAAAAAACCTATATAATTAATATATGAATGTAAACGATAACATCTTTTAAAACAGAAAGGACAGATTTATATAATGTATGAGGAAATTAAAGAACAAATGGTCGATGTATGCCATAAAATGTGGCAACAGGGTTGGGTAGCCGCTAATGACGGAAACGTAACAGTAAAGGTAGCTGAGGGAAGATACCTAGCCACACAAACAGGTGTAAGTAAGGCTTTTATAACTGCGGATAAAATTGGACTTATTGATGATGATTTTAATATAATAGATGCAAAAGATGGCTGGAGACCATCATCTGAGGTTAAGATGCACCTACGCTGTTATCAAGAAAGACCTGATGTTGGGGCAGTTGTTCATGCGCACCCACCAGTTGCAACTGGATTTGCTTGCGCCCAGCTTCCTATGGACGATTACTGTATGATTGAAACGGTTATTGCAGTTGGTTCAGTTCCGCTAACTCCATATGGAACACCGTCGACCTATGAAGTTCCAGAGGCAATTACCCCTTATTTACAAGAGCATGATGTAATGCTTCTTGAAAATCATGGAGCATTAACAGTTGGTGCTGATTTAATTACAGCATATTATAGAATGGAAACTCTTGAGCTTCAAGCGAAAATCTCTTTGACTGCAAGGCTTTTAGGTGGGGTTAAGGATATTTCAAGAGAAAATATTGATAGACTTATTGGAATGAGAGGTCAGTATGGAGTAACTGGCAAGCACCCAGGATATAAAAAATATAGTGAATAACTCATGCTTAATATAATTGAGGAGCTGAAATAATGAGTAAGAGAGTGTTAGCCTTTGACTTTGGTGCGTCAAGTGGAAGAGCAATGCTAGGTGAGTTTGACGGAGAGAAAATCACGTTAAAGGAGCTTCATAGGTTTTCTAACGACCCAGTTAGTTTAAATGGAACCCTTTATTGGGACACCCTAAGACTTTTTCACGAAATAAAACAGGGAATACTTAAAGCCAAGCTAAATGGTGGGTTTGACAGTATTGGAATAAACACATGGGGGGTTGACTTTGGGCTTTTGGACAAGGACGGAAGACTTCTTGAAAGCAGTGTAAACTACCGTGATGACAGAACCACAGGGATGTTAAAGCAGGTCGAAAAGATTATTTCTAAAGAAAAGCTTTATGAAAAAACCGGTGTTCAAATTATGGAGATTAATACGGCATTTCAGCTAACCTCACTCGTTAAAAATCAGCCAAGCCTTTTGAAAAATGCTGAAACCATGCTTATGACTCCCGACCTTTTCAATTATTTTCTAACTGGAAAAAAGGTTACAGAGCGTTCCATAGCCTCAACCACCCAGCTTTTAAATCATAAAACAGGTGATTGGGATTTTGAACTAGTTGAAGTATTAGGAATACCCAAAAATATATTTACACAAATTATTGATAGTGGAACAATTGTTGGACAGCTTTCAGATGAAATTTGCCACGAGCTAGGAGTAAAGTCTGTTCCAGTTATTGCTGTCTGTGGACACGATACCCAAGATGCAGTGGTTGCCACACCTGCAAAGGATAAGGATTTTATCTTTGTTTCATGTGGAACGTGGTCGCTCTTTGGAACAGAGCTTGAAAAACCAATAGTTAATAATACAACACACCGACTTAATATCACAAATGAAATGGGATATCAAGGCACAACAAACCTTCTTAACAATATAATTGGACTTTGGCTTATTCAAGAGAGTCGACGTCAATGGGCTAGAGAGGGACAGGAATATTCCTATGCCCAGCTTGAAAAGCTCGCTTTAGAGTCTGAGCCATTTAAGTGCTTTATAAATCCTGATTACCCTGCATTTACGCCAATGGGAAATATTCCGAGACAAATTAGAGAGTATTATGAAAAGACAAACCAAAGAACTCCTGAGACAGTCGGTGAAGTAGTACGCTGTATATATGAGTCCTTGTCAATGAAATATCGGTATTCTTTAAACCTTATAAAAGAAGCAACTAATAAGGAATATGAGACAATTCATATTGTCGGTGGGGGAGCTAAGGACGGACTTTTATGTCAAATGACTTCCGACGCTTGTGGTATAAAGGTTGTAAGTGGACCAATTGAAGCAACTGTTTTAGGAAATGTTGCCATACAGCTTATGGCACACGGTGAAATTTCAGATGTATGGGAAGCGAGAAAAATTATTGAAAAATCTGCTAATACAAAAACCTTTAAGCCAGTTCAGGGAGAATCTATAAATGAAACTCAAGCTAAGGCTTATGAGCGATTTATAAAAATTATGCATGAAAAATAAAATAATATTATTTAATAAGAGGAGAGATTAATTATGTACCCAGTTATTGGAATTAGACCTGTAATCGACGGTCGTCGTAAAGGTGTTCGTGAATCCCTTGAGGAGCAGACAATGGGAATGGCACATATTGCTGCCGACCTTATTTCTAGCACTCTTAAGTATTCGGACGGAACACCGGTTCAGTGCGTTATTGCGGACACAACTATTGGTGGTGGTTATGAAGCAGCACTTTGTGAGGAGAAATTCTTAAAGCTTAACGTAACAGCAACTCTAACTGTTACACCTTGTTGGTGCTATGGTATGGAGGTTCTTGATAATAATCCAAATACAGTTAAGGGAATTTGGGGCTTTAATGGAACAGAAAGACCGGGAGCAGTTTTATTGGCTGCTGCAATGGCTGCATATGCACAAAATGGACAGCCTTGCTTTGCGATTTATGGTCATGACGTTCAAGATGCCGACGATAGAAGTGTACCAGATGATGTTAGAGAAAAGCTAATTAAATTTGCAAAATGTGCTGTTGCAGTTGGTGAAATGAAAAACAAATCTTACTGTAATATCGGTGCTGTTTGTATGGGAATTGCTGGTTCATATTGTAATGTTGATTTCTTTTCAAAATATTTAGGAATAAGACCTGAATGGGTAGATATGATTGAAATTCAAAGACGAATTGACTTAGAAATTTATGATCATGATGAATATGAAAAAGCTCGTGCGTGGCAAAAGGCTAACTGTATTGATGGTGATGATATTGTAAATAAACCACCTATGACTGCCGAAAGACGTGATAAGGATTGGGAATTTATAATTAAAATGACTCTTATTATTCAAGATATTCTTAACGGAAACCCAAAGCTAAAGGAAATGGGCTTTGATGAGGAGGCATGTGGAAGAAACGCTATTTTAGGTGGTTTCCAAGGTCAAAGACAGTGGACTGACTATCTTCCAAATGCCGATTTCTCCGAATCAATTTTAAACTCAACATTTGACTGGAATGGGCCAAGAAAGCCAACTCTTCTTGCAACGGAAAATGACGGTCTTAACGGCGTTTCAATGCTTTTAGGATTTTTGCTAACTCATGGCTCAAGCATTTTTGCTGATGTGAGAACATATTGGAGCCCTGATGCAATTGAAAGGGTTACCGGTGAAAAAATGACAGGTAACTCCGAAAATGGATTTATTCATCTAATTAATTCTGGTGCTGCTGCACTAGACGGAATTGGCTGTACTGATGGAGTTATGAAGCCTTGGTATGAGGTTTCAAATGAAAATGCAGAAGCCTGTATGAGGAAAACTCCATGGAGACCTGCAAACCTAGATTACTTCAGAGGGGGCGGATTTAGCTCAAACTGGAGAAATGAGGTTGAAATGCCTGTAACAATGATTAGACTAAATATAGTAGCAGGAATAGGTCCAGTTCTTCAAATCGCTGAGGGAACAACCTGCTGTGTATCCGATAATGTTTATAACACAATTAATAATAGAACCGACCCAACATGGCCAACAACATTCTTTGCTCCACGAATTAACGGAGAGGGAGCGTTTAAGGACGTTTACAGCGTTATGGCAAATTGGGGTGCTAACCATGGTTCACTTTCATATGGTCATATAGGTGCTGAACTAATTACCCTTGCATCAATGCTAAGAATTCCTGTTTCAATGCATAACGTTTCAGATGATAAGATTTATCGTCCACATAGCTGGAGTGCTTTCGGAACTAAGGATTTAGAGGGTGCAGATTATAGAGCCTGTCAAGCATATGGACCAATCTATAAGGCATAAGTAACAAATAATTATAAAATAGCTAGTTAAAGTCATAAGCAATTCTTATAAATTAAAAAGTCCTTTCGAATTTCTTGAAAGGACTTTTTGCTTAGTAAAATAAATATTATAATTATACTAAAAGTTATAATAATAAGCGACAGAGGTATCTATCTAATCCTAATTAAACTTTTCAAAACTTATTCCTAGTACAAGTATTAGTTTTACCCCTAGTTTTAAGCTTTCCTATTTAAAGCCGTTTAAACAACTACAATTATTACCAATTCACTAACCCACTAACCCACTAACCCACTAACCCACTAACCACTAACCCTCACCCAACACAAAAAGACCACCATAAAAAATGGTGGTCTGCTAACTGCTGTATTAGATTGAAGAATGAGTCTTAACATAGTCCATAACTTCATCAATGTTACAGAATGCAAGAGCAACACAAGTATCAGCACAACCGTAATAGATTGCAATTCTTCCTGTATCCTTATCGCAAAGTGAAGCACATGGGAAAGTAACGTTTTGAACGTCACCAACACACTCATAGATTTCTTGTGGGCTAATTAGGTAGTCCGAACATCTATACTTAACCTTCCAAGGCTCATCCTTATCTAGGATACAAGCTGAGAAGCTGTAAACGAAACCGTTACATGACTCAAGAACGCCGTGATAGAAGCATAGCCAGCCTTCATCTGTTTCAATTGGAATAGGGCCTGCACCAATTTTCTTTGATTCCCAACCCTTTGAAGGTCCCATAACGAATCTATGCTCGCCCCAGTATTTCATGTCTGGTGACTGTGAAATATACATATCACCAAATGGTGTATGTCCTGAGTCAGATGGTCTTGAGAACATTACAAACTTATTATCAATCTTACGTGGGAATAAAACGCCGTTTCTGTTAAATGGTAAGAATGCGTTTTCTAGCTGATAGAATGTTTTAAAATCATATGTGTAACCAACACCGATAGTTGGCTTCCACTCGTAAGCGTTACACCATGTAACATAGTATCTGTCTTCAATCCAGCAAACACGTGGGTCGTATCCATATCCCCATCTATTTACGTCTTCAGTTGACTTGTCAGCCTGAATGAAATGGATTCTGTCAGCGTCTAATTTCCAGTTAATACCGTCATCAGAGAAACCAACATGAAGCTCCATATTTCTTTGTTTGTCATCAACACGGAAAACTCCAGCGAATTTTCCCTCAAAAGTTACAACAGCTGAGTTGAAGATTGAGTTTGATGTAGGAAGTAAATTTCTTGGAATAACAGGATTGTTTTCATATCTCCAAAGAATATCTGTACAGCCAGCAGGTCTGTCTTGCCATGGCATATTTGGAACTGATTCGCCATTTATGATTTTTACTGCCATATTTTTTCCACCTTTCAGATCATAATAATATTTATATTTTTTCGCACAATGCTATTCTAATTTATTTTTGCATAATGCTATATCTATTAAACCATAAAGCTTAAAAAAATGCAAGCCCTAAACCCGAAAGTAAACGTTTACCACGTTTTGAGAAAACGTTTAAGGAGACCATTTCACAATTATTTTACAATTGCAGTATATTTATTCGTATTCTTTGTTTCAAATATTAATATAATAAAATTATTTTACATAGTTAAATTAGGTATTAAAAAAAACTAATTTAGAGCTAGTTTTATCAAACTCTATATTAAATAATAAAAAAGTGTAAAGGTCACAAAAAACTATAGACTTTCTTAATTAAATTTGGTAAAATATAAGGAACTTTAATATTCTTCTAAAAATTTAATTAGCGTATTTTTGGTTAAAAATATTAATATAGGTGAAAATCTTTGCAAAATCTAAAACTATTTCAAAGGGCAGGTAATTAAAGGTTACTGCCAATACGAAAGGATAGTAATAAATATGAAAAAAGCAAAAGTATTAAGTATGCTGTTAACGGGTGCAATAGCACTTAGTTTAACTAGTTGTTATTTTCTTCCTGATGAGGAAGAAGTTTTAAAGCCACCAACAGTTGCTGGCGAAAGTGCAAGATATACCACAGTAACTGCCGCGAAGAGAGATTTGGTTAAAACACTATTTGCTACTGGAATGTTGGTGTCTGAGGTTGAGACTTATGCCTATTTTTCTGGAATAAGCGGAAAGCTACTTAGCATTGATGTTAATTCAGGTGACACAGTTAAAGCGGGGGATGTTTTGTGCACTCTTGACACAAGCGATATTGATATTGAAATTAATGAGAAAGAGCTATACATAAAACGTGCAAAGCTAGAAAAACAAATTTTAGAAAATCAGTCGGCTATGCAGGCTGAAATTGATAAAAAACAAGTTGATGTAGATATTTTACAGAGCGAGCTTAATAAGCTTGTGGCTAGAAAAGATGGCGCTAAATTAAAATCTCCAATTAATGGTTTAGTATCAAACATTAGAGAAATAAGCGTTGGTGATTATATCGAGGCTGATATTGCAATTGCTACAATTATCGATCCATCAACAGTTTATATGTCGGTTAAGCCAACTGATTATCTACCATATAAGAATGGTACTGAGCTTGATATAAAGGTTAAGGACGAGATTTATGACGGTGTGGTATTTATGAACCCAAACGAACTTCCCGATCAAATACCTAAGGAAGGAATTCAGTATGAGCGTGATTGTGTTTATATAAGATTTAAAGGTGCTCCACCACAGGGTATTGTAGGACAGCTTGCGGATTCTATTCTTCTTTTGGATGAGCGAAAAGATGTAGTGGTTATTGCCAACAATTTGATAAAGACAATAAATGGCGAGAGCGTAGTTTATGTTTTAAAGGACGATGTTAAAGAGGCTGTTTCAGTTGAGATAGGACTAAAAACTGGATCTTTTTCCGAAATAACATCTGGAATAAATGAGGGCGACATAATCGTTATTAGATAATTAGATAACCAAAAAAATCTCGAAAGGAAGGGCAAATTTTAATGCTTACCTTATTATTTAGAAAAATGCGTAACACCAAATGGATGGTTATCTGCCTGCTGATAGGATTTATAATGGCATCAGCCATGATGAGTACAATTCCTATATTTATGAATGCTTCACTTCAAAGAATGTTAATTAAGGATATTGAAAGTTTCCAGCTTGAAAATGAAGTTTATCCAGGAGTTTATTCAGCTAAAAGAACAATACCAAACATAACAGATACAAAAAAACAGATTGAATATGCTGAAAAGTTCGATCAAGTTATAACGCAAAAATTTAATAGTCTTGGCATACCTATGCAAAACGAAAAAATGATTGCAGTTGACGAATATATGTATGTGAAATCACTTAAAATTACTGCATCAAATGAAGCTAGCCGTATTTCAGTCGGAGGAATGTCAAATATCAAGGACCACATTAAGATAGTTGAAGGCGAAATGTTCAAGACTGGGATAAATGATGAGGGTGCCTTTGAGGTTATTATGAACCAACAGGCACTTCAAATAACAAAGCTAACGGTTGGCGGAGTATACGAAATTGCCAACATTTTTGAAAATGAAAAGGCTACTAAGATTAAAGTAGTGGGAACCTTTGACGTAAAAGATGAGAATGACTCATATTGGTCTGAGGGAGTTGGAATTGAGTATATTAGCTCGTTCTTTATGGATTACGACACGTTTATGGACGAGGGCATGAAAACAAATGCTTTTGGAATAACAAAGGTTGAAAAGCGTATTTGTATGGATTACCCAAAAATAGATATGTTAAATCTTGCAAAAGCAAATGAAACTATAAGTACTCAGATTAAGGAATATAGAGAGCTAGGCTTTACATTTACAATGCCAGCCCAAACTATTTTCCAAGATTATGCCCAACGTGCGTCACAGCTAAGGCTTATACTCTGGCTTCTTCAAATACCTGTAATGCTAATGATAGTGTTCTATTTGTTCATGGTATCAAAGCTTAACGTTGAACAAGAAAAGAATGAGATATCGGTTTTCAAAAGTCGAGGTGCGTCGTCGTTACAAATAATGACGATTTATGCCTTAGAATCACTGGTGCTAGGGGTGGTTACGGCAATAATTGGACCACTGGTCGGATTGGGATTTTGTCAAGTATTAGGTGCTTCAAATGGATTTTTGGAGTTTGTGAATCGAAAGGCACTTCCCGTTAGACTTTCGACAACGGCATTTGTTTATGCACTAATTGCTGTAGCGGTATTCTTTGTAACGACTATGCTACCGATTTTCCCAGCAACAAAAGATTCAATAGTTGCCCATAAACAGTCAAAGGCGAGAAAAAGTAAAAGACCACTTTGGGAAAAACTATTTCTTGATATAATTTTAATGGCTGGTTCAGTTGGTTGGGTTTTCTACTATTATAAAACTCAAGAAAAGCTTATAGCTGATGGCGTAACTAACACATTAGCAACAATTAACCCTCTCTTGTTTATAGCCTCAACAGCCTTTATTTTGGGAGCGGGACTTTTTGTTGTAAGGGTTTACCCACTAATAGTTAGGCTTGTTTATAGAATAGGGAAACGTGTTTGGTCGCCTGCCGCATATGTTTCGTTAAATAACATAGGACGCTCGTCAACAGGACGTGAAAGATTTATTATGTCCTTTTTAATACTAACTGTGGCACTAGGGCTTTTCTTTGCAAATACTGCAAGAGCCTTGAATCAAAATGCAGTGGATAGAGTTTCTTATAAAACAGGTGCAGATGCAGTAATTGTGGAGGAATGGAAGGGCTCTCTCGAGGGAGAAACAGAAGTTACCACACCACAACAAGGCGCAGAGCAACAGGAAGAAACTGGTGAAGAAGACACATCCTCTTATTCCTATGTTGAACCAATTTTTGAAAGATTTGAAGAGCTTTCTGGAGTAAATGTTGCAACAAAGGTGCTAAAACGTTCGGGAGTTTCTGTCAAAGGGAACACTATTGATAAAGAGGTTAAGCAAAAGGAAAACGACTATCGTAATGAAGATTGGCAGGAAAATGGTCTAACGAGAACCACAGGCACAGTTGATGATGTTCAGCTTATGACGGTTATTCCACATGAGTTTTCAAAGGTATGTTGGTTTAGAGATGATTTACTTCCATCTCATATTAATAACTATCTTAACGCTCTTTCAAAATATCCATCAGGAGTTATTTTGTCAAGTAGATTTGAAGACTATGGTGTAAAGCTTGGGGATAATGTAG
>JAAZIT010000174.1 GCA_012800685.1 Clostridiales bacterium | reverse complement strand
TTGCCATTGAGTAAATGTCGGTCCAAGAAAAATCTGGACACCCTAGTGTTGAAAAACTTATTTTCATTTCTAATCCCCCGTAAAATTTAATAACTCATTATTCAATAAAATATATATCTTTTATTATACCAAAATTTGTGACATAAATCAACATTTTTATTTTTAAATAGTATTTTTATATAAAGTGAAAGCTAATAAGCTTTTGATAACAAAAAAACAAAAACTTGACTACATTACACCACCCCATTTAATTCTTATATAGTCAAGTTCTAAATATATTTAAATTCATTTTATTTTTTATGTAGTCATAATGCCTATTTTTGTAGTTAAGTTTTTTAAAAACATTTAACTAAATCTTATTCAAAATATTATTTATATTGCTATATAGATATATCACTAACAATTACAAAGCATATGTAAAAATATAATCGTCCATTACAAATCCATTTCCAATATCAGAAACCAACTCTTTGGTAATTTCCATTCCGAACTTCTTATAAATTGCAATAGTACTATCATTGTGCTTATTTACAGTTAACCAAACACTTGACAGATTATTTTCTTTAGCGTAATCCTTTATAAATTCAAATGCTTTTCTCGCATAACCATTACCTCTATGAGAAATTTCAATATATAGTTTAGAGAGAAATAAAGTTCCATCTGATTTAGGCTGAATTCCAAAATAGCCAATTTCTTTTTCGTCCTCAATTATAAAATAGTAAATATATCCCTCACTAATCTGACTATCTAAAGCTTTTTGAGATTGAAATTTATCAATCATATACTCAACTTGACTTTCACCAATAATTGGAGGAAAATGCTGCTCCCAGATTACTCTTGCTAGACTTGCAAGCTTTGATATTTCACTTTTATCTTTATCTACATCTACCAACTTAATTTCAAAACACATTATTCCTCAATTCCTTTCAAATGCTCAATAAACTGCTTTGCAACTCTAGGAGAACGACCGCCTCGATAAAGAGTATAAACTTCCGCTTCTCTCAAAATATCAGCCATTGGCTTTTTAATTTCATATTGAATAGCCAGTGCCTTAACAACATCTAAATACAGCTGTTTGTCTGGTCGCTGGAATGTTACGGTTAAACCAAACCTCTCCGACAAAGACATAAGCTCCTGCAAAGTATCACTTAAATGAACATCGTCGCCCTCTCGAGATGAAAAAGTTTCTTTAATAAGGCGTCTCCTGTTAGATGTGGCATATATTGCCATATTGGGCGAGCTTGAGGATACAGAACCCTCTAATGCCGCCTTTAACGCCGCATAATCATCGTCGTCCTCTGAAAAAGAAAGGTCATCAATAAACAAAATAAACTTAAGTGGATTGTGAGCAATCTCTTTAATTATCTCAGGGATTAAATGAAGCTGTTTTTTCTTGATTTCAATAAGTCTTAGCCCTAAATCCTTATATTCGTTGCAAATTGCTTTAACTGCCGAAGATTTTCCAGTTCCACAATCACCATAAAGCAAGCAGTTGTTAGCAGGCTTTCCCTTTAATAGGGCAAGAGTGTTGCTAATTACCTCTCCACGCTCCATTTCATAACCAGAAAGCTGTGAGAGTGTTATTGGGTCAGGAAAATCAATTGAAGACAAGCCCTTTTCAGTCATTACAAAAACATGGTGGGTTGAATATACACCATAACCAATGCTTGAAATTTTTAATAATCGCTGTGCAAAAATTTGTGAATAATCAATATTACTAATCTCATATCGTGGGAGGAATCCATTATAATGAATTTCCGAAATAAACTCGTCACAAGGAATTTTTCCTATTTCTTCAAGCAAAGACAACTCGTTTGCAAGACATTCACTTTCAAGCATTCCATTCTTAATACCTGCTCCACGCTTTACAACATAAGAATTTTCATCCTTTAAAATAAGCTCCAAAATATATTCTGTTAAATTTTCCGAACCTTTATAAAGCTCTTGGATAAACTGGCAGTATGCCGACACCACTAAGCTTACATTATCTTCATTAATTTGCACATCAATAAGAGCCTTTAGCTTTTTAAACAAAGGATTTCTTAAAAGATTTCTAAAAACTACGATAGAATTTAGCTTGCTCTGAAGGTCACAATAGTCAATCATTTTATTTTTTCTCCAAATTTTTATATATCATTTTAAATGTATCTGTACTATATAAAAATTATATTACTTTTTTAGGCTAAAGTCAATTATTTAAGTATGTTTTAGTTCTTTTCTAAGCAACATATCTTTCATAATAATATTATAACAATTTTTCTTTTAAATTTAATATACTTTAAAAATTCTATTGTTGAAAAACAAAACCTATGATGATATAATTAAATATAGAATAATCTAAAGATATTTGAATATAATAATAAACTTAGCTGAAAGGAAGATACACATGAAAAAAAGAACAGCAGTTGTTACTGGTGCAAGCTCTGGAATAGGTCGAGAAATAGCAAAAATCCTTAGTGACAAGGGATTTGACTTAGTTCTTTGTGCAAGACGTGAGGATAAGCTAGAGGAACTAAAAAGTATGCTTAAGACAAATACAGAAATTGTGACGGCGGATCTATCAGAAAAAAATCAATGCTTTAAGCTTTACGAGAAAACAAGAAATAAAAACATTGCTGTACTAATAAATTGTGCGGGCTTTGGTGGTTTTGGGCAGTTCTCTGAAACCGATTTAGAAAAAGAGCTTGAAATGATAGACGTAAACATAAAATCGCTTCATATTCTCACAAAGCTATATTTAAAAGATTTTGTTCAAAAGGATAAGGGTTATATCTTAAATGTTTCTTCCAGTGCTGGACTTATGCCAGCAGGACCTTATATGTCAGCATATTATGCAACAAAAGCTTATGTAACAAGCCTAACCACCGCTATTGCACAAGAACTTAAAAATAATGACAGCAACGTCTATATTGGTGCACTTTGTCCAGGACCAGTTGATACCGAATTTAATGATGTAGCAGGAGTAAAATTTGGCATGAAAAGTATTTCAGCTAAAGAATGTGCAGACTATGGTATAAAAATGATGTTTCAAAGAAAAACGTTGATTGTTCCTAGCATAACAATGAAAGCTAGCGTGATTTCGCAGCGTTTTCTCCCACGAGGTTTAATGGCAAGCATAACAGGTGAAATACAAAAAAGGAAAGAAATAGTAATAAATAAGAATTAGGTTTCATATAATTATATGATTTCATATAATTATTTACACAATTCTGTGCAGATAAACACATTTGTTTATTCTTTATATGCTAAACGTATAATAAGGTTTATACATATTTGTTTAAAATGCATAAGAAAACGTATACATTTTTGTATATTTAGAGACTTGCTTTTATATCGTTTTTTAGTTAAAATATAAGTATACTAATTTTGAAAGGAAGTTTTACTTATGAAACTAAAAAAATTATTTGCAGGTTTTGCTGCAACAGCTTTAATTTTCACAGGATTCACTTCAACACTTATGACTGCATCAGCTGCAGTTGAGTACAAAGCACAACTACTTATCCAGACTGGCTCATGGACATATCGTAACGCAATGCAAGACGATACATATGGCGGAACGAAAGATGCTTCTTTTGATGGAAAACTTGTTGCTTGGAGAAAAGATGAAGTAACAAACAAAGACGTAGGGTATGACTACGGTGCTGAAAACAACATCACTATGACAGACGCTAAAATCACAGGTGATGGCGATTATTCAATTAGACTAGATGGCGATTTAACAACAAACTGTGAGGAATTTAATATCCTTGGTGTTTCAACAAATATGCCGAAAGATGTTGAAACTGGTGCATTAGCTGATCAAAAGATTGTTGTTTCTAATGTTAAGCTTCTCATCGATGGAACAGAACAGAAGCTTCCAGGTGAAGGTGCTCCAATTATTGATCCAGATACGAAGGATCAAATTAATGTTCAGGTTGTTAACCAATACAACGACGCACTAGGAAAAGAACAATTTAAACCTGTAAATGCTAAATCAATTGAAATTAAATTTACAGTTACTGGTCTAGGCGGTGCTGCAGAGAAACCATCAACAGAAAAGCCTTCAACAGAAAAGCCTTCAACTGAAAAACCTACAACACCTTCAACAGGTCTAGGCGCTATGGCACTTATCACTGTTGCTCTTGCTGGTACTTCAGTAGTTGCTACAAAGAAAAGAAAGTAATTAATAAATTACTACTTACTAGTTATATGCTTAAATTTTAAGTGAAACTTGATTAAAAATTATTGGGGGTTGTTAGTTACAATCCCCAATTTTGTTTATACGAAATATGTAGGATTTGTTTATATTTACTATAAAAATTAACAATTTGCTATTTTTTTGTTGTTTATTATTTGGTAAAAAAAGTGTATACTAATAATAGTGTACCAAATGTTTATAATAAAACAATAGCACCAATATACTTTTAGGAGGAAAAAATTATGAAAATTAAAAAACTAGCATCAATGCTATTAGCATTAGCATTGGCTGCAACAACACTAACCGCTTGTGGAAAAGACGACTCTAGTGATTCTAAAAAGGACACAAGCAAAAACGATACTACAACAACAACTGCACCGGTAACAACAACTGCTCCAACCACTACAGAAGAAACACCAAAGGAAAAAGAACCAGAAGTTACTGATAACGATCCGACTGTTGACGGAAAATATGGCCATGTATCAATTAGTTGGGCTGATGGCATTTCGTCATACTATTGGGGACCAGCGGAAAAGGATATTTTAGGTGTTGATGTTCGTTCAAATTGGCTACCAATTGATAAGAATGGCGATTATTCTATAACTTTTAAGGTTTGGAATACAGCAGATGGAAGTACAGAAGAAGACTTTGTTGAATGTGATAATCTAGCTGTATTAACTCTTGACTGGGCTGTTCCAGAAGATTTAAAGGAATCCGATAAGCTTTCTATAAACACAACTAAATTGAAAATTGGTGATACAGAAGTAACTGAATTGGACTTTAAAGCTGTTGCAGAAACTCTAGGAGAAGGTAGCATTAATGACTTTGGAAACAACTGGGAAAAACCAGAAGTTTTACGTCAAAACCTATCTAATGAATGGGGCGGAAGTATCTTCGCATTTGACTATGAAGAATTAGGATTCCCAGCTTACAACTACATCACAATTGATTTCACAGTTGCAGGACTTGCAGAATAGTATTTAACTAGAAATTATAAATTTACAAGCGACAGCGTTTATTGCTGTCGCTTGATTTTTGTTAAATACTAATTTAAGATTATATGTGCAAGTTTTACATAATTTAGAACAAATAAATATAATTATATAATATAATAAGAATAAGTTGTTTTTACAATATTATCTTATAAAACTATATAATGGGATTAAAAATAGGCTCTAGCTTTTATGCTAGAGCCTTAAATATTTCTAAAATTAAATCTGGCTTGTAACAAAAATATCGTAGATACATCTTGTTGCAGCATCAAAATCTTCTTCTGAAACCCCTATAATTATATTAAGCTCGGAAGAACCTTGGTCAATCATCTTAACGTTGATATGCCCATGGGCAAGGGCTGAGAATATTCTTCCCGCTGTCCCTCTGGTGGCTTTCATTCCACGTCCAACAACTGCAATAAGGGCTAAATCAGTTTCAATAGCAACGGAATCAGGATGAACGTTTCTGTGAATACCAGCAAGAACCTCTTGCTCCTTTTTAACAAATTCCTCTTGATGAACAATTATGCTCATTGTATCAATTCCAGAGGGCATATGTTCAAATGAAACATTATTCTTTTCTAAAACCTCAAGAACTTTTCTGCCAAATCCCACTTCAGAGTTCATCATGTCTTTTTCAATATTAATAACTGAAAAATCTCTTTTTCCAGCTATACCAGTAATAGTGTATTTTGATTTTACAGATGTACTTTCAACAATAAGTGTACCTGGCTCGTCAGGGGCATTTGTGTTCTTAATATTTATTGGAATACCGGCTTTTCTAACAGGAAAAATAGCATCCTCGTGCAAAACAGTTGCACCCATATATGAAAGCTCACGTAGCTCTTTGTAAGTTATTGTGGTAATTGGTGCTGGATTATCAATAATTCTAGGGTCTGCAACTAAAAATCCTGAAACATCAGTCCAATTCTCATATACGCTAGCTTCGCAGGCCGAGGCAACAATTGAACCTGTAATATCAGAACCACCTCTTGAAAACGTCTTAATCGTGTCATTAGGCATTGAACCATAAAAACCGGGAATTACCGCAGTTTCAGATTTTTTAAGTCTTTCAGATAAAACTTGAGCTGTTTTTTCCGAATCGAATATTCCTGAATCGTCAAAGAAAATAACCTCTGCCGCATCAATAAAGTCAAAATCTAGGAACTTCGCAAGAATAATTCCATTAAGATATTCACCTCTTGAAGCTGCATAGTCACGTCCTGCCCTTGCAAGAAATGAGGTTTTCACAAATTCAAATTCGTTTTCTAGTGACAAATCAAGACCCAAATCACTTATAATTTCGTTATATCGCTCTTTAATTGCATTAAAGCTTTTTTCAATATCTATTCCCTTTGTAGCTTGTTTATAACAGCTATAAAGCATATCAGTTACCTTTATATCAGAAGAAAAACGCTTTCCAGGTGCAGAAGGAATAACATATTTTCTTGTTTTATCTGCATTAAT
>JAAZIT010000173.1 GCA_012800685.1 Clostridiales bacterium | reverse complement strand
TTATTAATTTCAGTGCTTTCAATTAAGCTCGTAAAGTCTTTTGATAACGTAAATCTATCATCATTATAATTTTTCAAAGAGAATCTTCCAATAATTATTAGTATTAAACCGATTACTAGAAAAGAAGCGGATACAATATATTTTACTGCTGTCTTCATACTGATACCTCCTGCTTAAAAAACAATCTTTTTACAAAGTTAACTGTAGTATTTACTGTCCAAACTGTAAACTTCCAACAGGTTTTAATAAGTGGAACACAGAATAGTGTTAACATTCCTGCTGCAACAAGTCCTGTTCCGAGGGATATAAGACCAATTGGTGGAAATGTAAATAGAGTTACAATACCTGCCAATATACCACACACAGCAACAGCTCCCATTGTAACAACAAGTGTGAATGCAACAGCTAATATAGCAACAAAAATTGAAAATGCTACTGCTAAAATTGTTACCCAAAATGGAAATGTTAAAGCAACAACTATGATAGCTAGAATAAGATTGGTGGAATTACTAGTCCTTGCTGTGTTTGAGGTGGCGCTTTGAGCAACAGGTTTAACTGGCTCAATATTTTTAAATGAGTTTTCATTTGCTGTAACTGGATTAATGCCATTTTCAACTAAAATTTGTTCTGCTATTTTTCTAGGATCTCCTAAATTATCAATAGCTTTTTCGTCGCTATCAGCTTCATCAAAGAACTCCTCATAATACTTAACAGCGCTATCTCGTTCATCTTTTGGCAATGCGGTTAGGCTGTCTTCTAGTATTTTTAAGAACTGCAATTTATTCATCATTTTTACCCCTCTCGTTTAATAAAGTGTCAACTTTTTCTTTGTGAAGCTTCCAATCCTCACGATACAGATTCAGTGCCGCCTTGCCTTTGCTTGTTACCTTGTAATAGCGTCTGTTTCTTCCCATATATTCTTTATCATAGGTTTCAAGACACTCCTCTTTTTGAAGTCGTCTTAAAACAGGGTAAAGAGTTGATTCTGAAACGTCCATTGCTTCGCGAATGTCTTGTGTAATTTTATATCCATATGTGTCCTCGTCATGTACTATGGATAATACCATAGCATCTAGTAGTGTAGAACTTACTGGAAAAGCCATATTTTCTCCTTTCTTCATAGGGTTGTTTTTCAAATAAACAATATTATGAAGTCTGTCATATTGTTTCTTTAAGCATATTATACAACGTATAATATACCGTGTCAATACAATATTGAAAATTTCTAAAAATACAGCGTTTTCCACAAATGAAAAGCAACCAATGCTATTGATTATAACAACTTAAACAAAAAATATGTAAAAATAGCCCCACCTAGCTTTTAAGATGAGACTATTTTCATAAATTTGTCAAAGAAAATTGCTACTAGAAATTTTTTATAAAAAAGAAACCAACACAGATTATAACTATTTCTATAATATGAGTTCTAGCGCCAGCGGTAACTAAAACACAAACACTGATACTAACATTAATACTAATCTTAATGCTAAATTTTTTCTAACTCTAACTCTTTACTATCCACTAATTACTTTTAATCTGTACCGTCTAGTGAAACATATAGCTTATGCCTTGAACCATATCTCCAACGGCCTTTATAGCTTTGCCAGTGCTGCTCTTCATTTTCTTTTTTTGGTGTTTTGTAGCATTTGAAACAGTGTAAGTTACTGCGCCAACAGCAACGCCCATAGCAATTCCTTTTGTAATAGCTGACATATTCATATTATCACCTCTTTCTAATCTATATAGTTATTATTTGTCGAAAAGCTTTGTATATTAGACTGAAATATTTCCAGTATCGTTAATAAATGTTGTAAATTATTCGTATTGATGATATAATTGAAAATATTGATTTGGAAAATTAATTAGTATTTAGCAATTTTAGGCTTTAATTTTTTATAATTAAAAGCTTTATTATATTTTAAGTTGTTTTGGAGATGATATTTATATGAATCAAAATTTAAAGGTTGCTGCCATACATGATATTTCAGGCGTGGGCAGGTGTTCTTTAACAGTTATTATACCAATTCTTTCCGCAATGGGTATTCAAGTCTGCCCAGTACCAACTGTTGTTTTGTCGGCACATACTGGATATAATGGGTTTGTTATGCGTGATCTTACGGACTACATAGATCCAGCTCTCGCACATTATAAACAAATGAAAATAAAATTTGATTGTATTTACAGTGGGTTTTTAGCCTCAGATGAACAAATTGACCACTGTCGTGATTTTTTTAATGCTTATCCAAATGCTTTGAAAGTTTGTGACCCTGTTATGGGGGATAATGGAAAACCTTATAAAACTTATACAAATGAGCTTTGTAACAGAATGGTTGAGCTTGCAGCTGTTGCCGACATTATTACCCCAAATCTAACAGAGGCTTCAATTTTATTAGGTGAAAAATATCCAACAGCTCAGCTAAGAACAACAGAGGTGAAAAGCTGGTTAGTTAGGCTTTCTGAAAAAGGACCTAAAACAGTTGTTATAACTACTGTTCCCCTAGCAGACGGTTCTATATGCAATGTAGGTTATGACAGAGAAACAAACACTTTTTGGAAAGTCAACTGTGATTATGTCCCAAGACATTATTCGGGAAGCGGGGATATGTTTTCCAGCGTTTTAGTTGGTGGAATTGCAAAAGGTGATAGCTTGCCAATTGCTATTGACAGAGCAACATCATTTACAGAGCTTGCAATTAAAACCACATTTAGTTATCAAACTGATACTAGAGATGGAATTATTTTTGAGCCTTGTTTAAAATGGCTTACAGATTATCAAGTTTTAAGAAATTTTAAAACACTATAAATTTTAAAAAACTCTAGCAGGATTTTTTTCCTACTAGAGTTTTATGTTTTATAGCTTTATAAAATTAGGTTTTCTTTCTTTATAGTATGCTATATATTTAAATCCACAAATTTTAGCAATTTCAGTTCCTTCTTTAATTCCTTTTCCTATATCTTCAGGACGGTGTGCGTCAGAGCCTAAAGTCAGTATTTCTCCACCTAAATCCTTGTACATTTTTACATAATTAGGGGTAGGGAATGGTTGACCATATTTTTGTCTTAGCCCTGAGGTGTTAATTTCTATGCCATTACCATTTTGTATAATTGTTTTAAATATTTCTTCTATTATATCGTCAAATAAAGTCATGTCAACTTTAATACCTGCATCACCCTCAATATATCTTAAGGTATAAGTTAAATGCCCTAAAACATCGAATTTACCCCATTTAGCAAGATTTAGAATTTCAAGGTAGTTCTTTTTGAGAAGTTCGTTTACCGCCTTTATATCTAGTGGATTTTCATTTTCATATTTCAAAAATGCGAAGTCGTCATATCCTTGAAGCTGATGTATTGAGCCAATAACAAAATCAAGTCGTTTATCGCTAACAGCTTTATCAGCAACCTCAAAATCATGAGTGGCTTGTCCTAATTCAATTCCTGCAATAAGGTTAAGCTTTCCTTTATATTCTTCTTTAAGCTTTGTTGAAAATGCTAGGGAATTCTCAAAATCAAGTCCACAATTATATGTATCATATGCATTAGGAACTGCACTCGAATAATGCTCTATTCCATACCACCTGTTACATTCGGCGTGGTCGGTTATTGCATAGGCAGAAAGCCCAAGCTCCAAAGCCCTATTACACATATCTATAGCAGATGCGTCAGAATCAGGTGAAAAAGATGTGTGGGTATGGCAATCGGTAAAACCATTTAAATTCATAATATATTTATCCTCTCAGTATTCATAGGTTATCTATTTTAAAAGAATGCTATATATAGATTATATCAAATAATTACATAATACTCAAGAAAAAATATAACAAAATTGTTGCAATAATACATTTGCTTTTTTGTCTAAATGTGTTATACTGATATTATATATTTTATACAAATTATTTTTACATGGAGGATTTACAATGAGAGCAGTTATTACGGTTATTGGACATGATGCAATCGGCATTCTTGCAAAGGTTTCAACACGTTGTTCAGAATATAATGCAAATGTTATAGAGGTTACACAGTCTGTTTTACAGGACGTGTTCGCTATGATTATGTTAGTGGATATTTCAAATTTAAGTATTCCATTTGCTGAGCTTTCGGATAACATGTCAGCGCTAGGGAAAGACCTTAGCCTTTCAATTCATACTATGCATGAAGATATTTTTAATTGTATGCACCATATCTAACTAGTTTGATTTAGCTTTTTACATTCTAATTTTAAAGGAGATACTTTATGCTTAACGCTTATGATATACTTGAAACTATAAGAATGATTCAAGATGAATGTCTTGATATCAGAACAATTACAATGGGAATTTCACTTCTCGATTGTATTGATAACAACATTGACGTGGCTTGCGAAAATGTTTATAACAAGATTACTAGCTGTGCTGAAAATCTTGTTAGTGTTGCAAATGACATTTCTAAGGAATTTGGTATTCCTATTATTAATAAGAGGATTTCAGTTACTCCAATTGCAATTGTTTCAGCCGCCTGCAAATGCTCACCTGTTAAATTTGCTCATGCAATGGACAGAGCCGCAAAAGCGGTAGGCGTTGACTTGATTGGTGGTTACTCCGCTTTAGTTCAAAAGGGATTTTCTGCTGGTGATATTGAGCTTATTAACTCAATTCCAGAGGCATTAAGTACAACTGAAAAAGTTTGTTCATCTGTAAACATTGGTTCAACAAAAACAGGTATTAACCTTGACGCTTGCAAGATTATGGGTAAAATTGTTAAGGATTGTGCAGAGAGTACTGTTGATAAAGCATGCTTTGGTGCTGCTAAGCTAGTTGTTTTCTGTAATGCTGTTGAAGACAATCCATTTATGGCTGGTGCATTTCACGGTGTTGGTGAGCCTGATGTTATGATTAATGTCGGTGTTTCAGGACCGGGAGTTGTTCGTGCAGCTCTCTCTAAATACCCAGATGCGAATATTACGGAAATTTCAGATATAATTAAAAAGACATCATATAAAATCACTAGAGTTGGACAGCTTGTTGGTGTTACTGCTTCAGAAAGACTTGGAGTTCCATTTGGAATTGTTGACCTTTCCCTTGCTCCTACTCCAGCAGTAGGAGATAGTGTGGCTCATATTCTTGAAGAAATTGGTCTTGAACAGTGTGGTACTCATGGTACAACTGCTACACTAGCACTTCTTAACGATGCTGTTAAAAAAGGTGGTGTAATGGCTTGCTCAAGAATTGGAGGACTTTCAGGGGCATTTATTCCTGTTTCAGAAGATGCTGGTATGATTGATGCCGCAAAGAGTGGCTGTTTAACAATTGAAAAGCTTGAGGCAATGACAGCGGTTTGTTCTGTTGGACTTGATATGATTGTTGTTCCTGGAGATACTGAGCCTGATATTATTGCTGCTATTATTGCAGATGAGGCGGCAATTGGTATGGTTAACACAAAAACCACTGCTGTTCGTATTATTCCAGCAATTGGTATGGATGTTGGCGATGAGCTTGATTGGGGTGGATTATTTGGCTGTGGACCAGTTATGCCACTGAAAAAACAATCACCTTCAAAATTTATTAATAGAGGTGGACAAATTCCTGCACCTCTTCACAGTCTTAAAAACTAAATTAAGTATTAAAACACCGTTTAAATAAATTAAACGGTGTTTTCTGATTCTAGGGTATAGTTTGAGGTGATAATGCTACTTGAATTGCTATGTTTAAATTCTATTAGACTTTATAAGATTATTATTTGTTATAAAAAACTTATTTTAAAGGGTTAATTATGTAATATCTATATGGTTTTTATTTTAAACTAAGTGTTTTAATTGATGCGTGAGGCTGCAATTTTAAACAAGTATGTTTTTTTGGTAAATGTTTTCATAGAATGTCTAATTAAATATATTGACTAATAACTGTTTCCGTGGTAGAATGTTTAGGTTGATGAAAATATTATCAAACAAATTTAGCATATTTAATGGAGGAAATTAAACATGAAAAAATTATTAGCACTTTTATTGTCAGTAATGATGATGGGCTCAGTTTTGACTGCCTGTGGAAAAGACGATGACAATAAAAATAAAAAGAAAGACAATAGCAAAGATTCTAGCGACAGCGTTATAGCTAAAGATCTTGAATTTACATTAGGTACTGATGTTGCTACACCTGCGAAAGAGACAGTGGGTAAAGAAGTTGATATTAATGAGGAAGAACTTAAAAAGGCTTTAACATTTGATATGTCTAAAGAATTTACAATGAGCTATAACATGATAACAGCCGAAGCTGAATACCCAATTGTATTAACCACAAATGGAAAAGATATGTACATCAAAATGAATATGTTTGGTACTGAAATGATTATACTAGTTCTTGATGGAAAAGCATATGGAATTAGTGATGCTAATAAGGTGTATAGCGTAGAAGATGTGGGTGACGAAGCTACTGAAGACTATTTTAGTGGTATTGATATTTCTGAAGAATTGGCTGAATATTCAGAGTTAGTTACAAAAGCAGAAGAAGTAACAATTGACGGAAATAAATTAACTAGATATACCGTAGATAGTGATAATAC
>JAAZIT010000172.1 GCA_012800685.1 Clostridiales bacterium | reverse complement strand
TCACGGCAACTGATAATTTAAATGGCTTTACAGATACTATACGTTCTGTTTTTTCGGAGTCTAAAACTCAAATCTGTGTTGTCCATCAAATCCGAAATGCCTGCAGATATGTTGTTTGGAAGGATAAGAAAGCTTTTACAGCGGATATGAAAGCAATTTATGACGCTCCAAACAGGCAAGCTGCAGAACTTACTTTAGAGAACTGAGAGCTTTGTAAAATAAGAGAGCTTTGCAAAAGGGTTAGTCTTTTCTTTTTCTGATTTTTCGTGTATTTTTTAGCTGAGAATTTTCTCTTTTTTCATAAAAGAGGATAAAACCCTTCTAAAAGAGTCCCTATGAGGGCTCTTTTGTCCCTTTATCCTCTCTATTTGAGAGAATTGGACACAATTATCCCGGGGGCTCGCTTCAAGTTGTAGCTGGTCGCCTGCAGAATATGCTGCGTGTGAGTTTTAGCGAGTCCCACATAACGAGCTTTGTGTCCGCCAAACCATTTCTTAATACTCCCGAAAGTGCGTTCCACTACCCACCGGGTCTTGGATATGAGTTTATTGAATAACCGTTGCCAATGGGTTAATGGACGGTTACGGTAAGCTTTATTCATCAAGCGGTTCTTGATGTTGTGCTTTTTAAGTAATTCATCGTTTGCAGGGACTTTGTATCCTTTATCTCCATAGATACCCTGCTTTTTGTGGCGCTTGGGGATCTTATCAAGCAGTGGTTTCAATCCTTTGGAATCATGTTCATTAGCTGTAGTGGTGTGAACCGCTACAATAAGCCCGTTTTCATCCACTGCTTCGTGATGTTTAAAGCCAAAGACTGAACGACCATTTTTCTTTAGCCAGCGGCCCTCTGTATCCACTCCCTTGCCTTGTAGTTTTGTTAAAGAGTCTCTTTGTTTATCTTGTTCTTCCCCTGAAACTTCATCTTCTTTGCGGTCCTGAGCAATTTCGTAACGTATCTGTCCCTTAGGTTTACGAGCAGTCTCTGCAAGGGAAGCATTCACCTTCAATCCCGTGCGTACAAACACTTGGTGCTTTTCCAGTTGTCTATTAAACGCTAAAAGCAATTTATCCATCCCTTTATTCCTGGTCAGTTCACTACGAAAACGACTTAAAGTGCTATGGTCAGGTACAGGATCCTCCAAATTTAAACCACAGAAACGCATGGCTGAAAGAGAATCATTCACGTAAGATTCTGTTCTGACATCCGATAAATCATTCCATATACCCGGCAATAACATCTTGAAAAGAAGAACCCCATTATAGGGTTTTTGCCCTTGAAGGGTCTCTCCCTTATGATAATAACGATTGATGACTTTTTCGAGTTTATTCCAATCGATCAATGTATTGATTTGATCATAAAACAGGGATGATTTAGCAGAACGCTGCTTTACATAATAATCGGCGAATGACATCTGTGTGGTATGTAACTTGGTTCGTTTCATAACTCAAATATAATAAATAACAACCTAATAATCAACAGTATATGACTTAAAAAGGATACAAAAAAGATTTATTTACCGTGCAAAGGTCTCAGAATATTATTTATATTCATCGAAGCAATAATAATTAACTGAGTCAACTTTACTCAGGGATTGTAAAATCAAGAGTCAACCATAATCAGGATAATACACCTTTTTTAAGATTAGTGCAAGGTGCAAGCATCTATATATAGATAGACTTGCACCTTGCACTAACCTTAAACATTTAGTAATCAAGATAATTTGATATTAGGAAAGAAAGTGTATCTTTGAACCTGAGTTTTATGCAGACAAATTGGTGCCAATAGTAGTCAGAGCTGCCAAACATAACGGCAATAACAGTATGCTAACCTAATTTGTACCCCATAAACCTATACAAATTATAATTCACTGAACATTAGCGGGATTACGTACTTAGTTCATAAATAGTACGCACCGCAAAATAAGGTAGTCTTAAAAGACAAGGGAATAAGATGCTGAAAAATAGTTGGTTATCAAAAGCCTAAAATAAGCTAACCTAAACTGTACCCTTAGAGAAAACAAGGAGATAAAGCATTGATAAACAATCAATTAATCACAAAGGTTGCTTTCCCGTCCATACCGCAGAAGAATAAGCTAAAATTATTAATATTAATAATTTTAGCT
>JAAZIT010000171.1 GCA_012800685.1 Clostridiales bacterium | reverse complement strand
TTTTAGTAAAAGTTCTTAGTATATCAAATTACTCTACAGAAAACATTGATAAATCTGTTATTAATTAATTGATTTTATTAAAACTAATTTAATATTGCCTATTGTCAAAAATATTATCTATTACTATCTTAAAAATTTAGTTGTAGCCACTTCACTAAACGTTAAATCTAAATAAAACAATATCTCCGTCTTTCATTAGATATTCTTTTCCCTCAAGTCTTACAAGACCTTTTTCTCTAGCTGCCGCCATTGAGCCACATTCAATAAAGTCATTACAAGCAACTATTTCAGCTCTAATAAACCCTTTTTCAAAATCAGTATGAATCTTGCCAGCCGCTTGAGGAGCTTTAGTTCCCTCAGTAATTGTCCATGCACGAACCTCTTGTTTTCCAGCGGTTAAATAAGAAATAAGTCCTAAAAGTGCATAGCCCTCTCTAATAATTCTATTAAGACCACTAATTTCAAGCCCTAAATCTGATAAAAACATTTCTTTATCATCTTTGTCCATATCCGAAATTTCCGCTTCTAGTTGAGCACAAATTGGAAGCACTGCCGAACCCTCTGCTTTAGCAATTTCACAGACAGTTTTATAATTCTCGTTGTTTTCAATATTGTTTCTAAAATCATCATCAGAAAGATTTGCGGCATAAATAACTGGCTTTAATGAAAGTAAAGGTGTCACCTTTAAAATTTCCTTTTGGTCATCTGTCATTGGAAATGAGCGTGCAGTTTTTCCATTCTCAAGATGTTCCTTTAGTTCTTCAAGAAAATCCACTTCTAATTGATATTTCTTGTCGCCCTTTAAAAGGGTTTTTGTTCTTGAAATTCTTCTATCAATCATTTCAATATCCGAAAACACAAGCTCTAAATCGATAGTTTCGATATCACGTTTTGGATTTATATCGCCATCAACATGGATAATATCAAAATCCTCGAAGCATCTTACCACATGAACAATTGCGTCAACCTCTCTAATGTTTGACAAAAACTTATTTCCAAGTCCCTCGCCCTTAGAAGCGCCTTTTACAAGTCCTGCTATATCCACAAATTCTAGAATTGCAGGTGTAAATTTGTCAGGAGCATATATTGTAGCAAGCCTATCTAGTCTTTCATCAGGAACAGATACAATTCCCACGTTGGGGTCAATTGTACAAAAGGGGTAGTTTGCAGATTCAGCTCCTGCGTTTGTTAATGCGTTAAAAAGTGTACTTTTGCCGACATTTGGCAATCCAACCATACCTAGTTTCATTAATGTTTACATTCCTTTCAGGGTTTAAAATTAAAATGAATATGAATCCGTTTCGTCTTCCCAGTCAAAATCGTCATCATCAAAGATGTCATCTTCTGCGTCAAGCCTATAGTTAACACAATCACACCTGTCTTTAGAAACCTCTTTTTTGACAAGCGCTAGGATTAGACCTAAAGATATTCCAAAAAGAAATGCAGAAATAATCCACACAACGCTATTGCCCTCTTTTTTCTCAATGTTTACATTTTCCATAAAAAATTCTCCTTTATTCAACTGATTTTAATGATTCGACCATGTCGATTTTCTTTAATTTAAAGTGCAAAATTATATTTACAATAATAGTAAAGACCATTGTAATAGCACCTGAACCAGCAAATGCCCACCAAGCAATTGAACGGTTAAACATAACCAAATCAACCTCAGCTGTTAAAACTACAAATCTGTGAAGAAATACACCTGCACCCCAACCAAAGAGTACACCTATAATTGATGATATGATGTTTTCCCTGGAAATATAATCCGATGTTTCTCTATCATAAAAACCTAAAACCTTAATTGTTGCAATTTCACGCACACGCTCGGTTATGTTAATGTTTGCAAGATTATATAGAACAACTATTGCCAGTACTCCTGCACAAATAACTAACACCCACACGATTGCGTCTAAGCTATTAAGTGAGTCTCTCATGCTTTGAATATTTGTGCCTAAAAAGTTAACTGCACTTATCTCTTTATTTGACATAAGCTCAGTGGCAAGCTCTGTTGTATCAATATTTTCGTTAGCTTCAAAATAACATATATTATATTCAGGCACTTCAAACAATGACTCATAAAGCTTAGGGGTTATGTATAAATAATGCAGTGCATAGTTTTCGGTAATAGCAGATATTTTTACCTTAACCTTATCAAATGGTGCTAGGTTAACTTCAATGTAATCCCCAACCTTAACATCTAAAAGCTTGCACAGCTTTTCTGTAGCAACAACTCCCTCATCATTAAGCTTTATTTTTTTATTACTTATGCGATTTTGAAGCTTAATATAGTTATCTAATTGATTTGGGTCAGAAGGAACAACAA
>JAAZIT010000170.1 GCA_012800685.1 Clostridiales bacterium | reverse complement strand
TATTTTGTAGTTGTCTGATAAGGGGTAAGTCTACAACTTCATTTTATCTTTTTTAGATTAGGGTATAAACTTTTCAGATATTACAAAAATAATTTATATTTCCTTATATTGCTAATGCTTCAATATAATCGCTTAATAAATTTCTTTGCCCTTTGACATAATTGGAATTTCCGTGAGAAATTCTCGTAAAAAGATCTTATCAAAATACAGGCAGGCTCAAAATTTGCATTACTTCAAACATTGAGAGTTTGCTTTTTAAGCATGCTTGACCATTGGACCATTGCTACTATTAAATAAGTGCAGATTGCAATCCAAATTTGAAATTTGAATGCATTTTGGAAATATCCACAGAAGTTGTCTGTTTCTGACACTTTCAGGCTGAATCACGAGTATTAAGGCTTAGTGCTCTAAAAGACTTTATTTTATATACCGTTCCTCTGCAACCTCCCAGTTGAAGTTGATGAAAAGTCGGCTATGGCATTTATACGGATCCTTGCTGTTTAACTTTTCGAGTTTTTTTTGAAAAAGCAATCTGTTGGTTTCAATATCTCGCTTTAGTGAGTGATAATTTGGGTCATTTTCAACCCTTTTCACAATAATGCGGTTTCTTCTATTGAAATAACACTTCTTGGTTCTTAGTTTTTTCTGAAACTCAAAAAACATAGTGTCCTCAAAGCCATAATTCCCACAAAATTCTTCGTCATATCCAAGAGATTTAAAAAAAACCGATTTTGAAGTAAAGTATATATTACAAGCACTTGTTTCTTTTTCTCCTGTATTGTTGGATCTTTTAAACTTGTATATTTTGCTAGGTACCTTTGCTGAAAGCATTTTGGAGAAAAGCACTTCAGGAAAGAAATGGTCAACATCGGTTAACACAATTTTGGACGTTTTTGCTAACATAACCCCTAAGTTTCTTGCACCTCCCTGATTCCATCGAATATCATCTGTAACTCTTAAAAGTAATATATTGAGATTAATATCATCAGGTATTCTAATAGGTGTTTGTGAGCAATCGTCGACCAAAACAAACTGGATGCGCTCAAGTATTTTATTGGAGTAGGTTGAATAGGTTTTTAATAAGTCATTAAGCAATTCGCTATATCCCTGGTTAAAAAACATAGGTACGATATAGCTTATTTCTAGGTTAGTATAACGATCAAGTGGGGCATTCATATTTTCTTGTGTTTATTTGTATCAATAAATTATGCCAAATGCTAAAGAGTTTGTTCGTTTGTCAAAATAATTTATCGTAAAGGTAAAAAAACTACCTTTACCCCCAACTAAAAAGGGTAAATTAGTTAATTGCGTTTTAATTAATTCATTTTTTAAATGATAAAGTGGTTTCCTGCAATAGCAAATGAGGGCAAAAAGTTCTCAATTTTAATTCCATCATGGAATAATCTAGAAATGCTCAAATTGTGCATATCAAGTATTGAAAAAAACTCGAAGTTTCCGCATCAAATTATTATTCATATTAACGAGGGTACAGATGGTACGCTTGAGTGGGTTAAGAAAATGGGGTTTGACCACACCTATAGCACTGTAAATGTTGGTGTTTGCTGGGCACTGAATGCTTGTAGGGCTTTGGTTAAAACCGAATACATTGTTTTTCTTAATGACGATATGTACATGCTTCCCAACTGGGATTTAGAACTTTGGAACGAAATAAATCGTATAGGTCACAAATTCTTTTTCCTCTCATGTACCTCTATTGAGCCAAGAGTATCACCTCATCCTGGAATATTGGCACCCTTCGACTTTGGAAATTCACTTGAGAATTTTAGAGAAGCAGACTTGCTCAAGAGTTATGATACGATTAAAGGTAATGATTGGAGCGGAGCAACTTGGCCGCCGAATATCGTTCATAAAGATGTTTGGGACCTAATTGGAGGATATAGCATTGAATATTTCCCCGGTCTATATTCCGATCCAGATTTCTCAATGAAATTATTCGAGGCTGGAGTGCGCTATTTTAAGGGCGTTGATAAAAGCAGAGCATACCATTTTGGCTCTAAGTCAACAAAGCGCTTAAAGATGAATAAAGGAAGTAAGCAGTTTTTAAATAAATGGGGAATTACTTCTGCTTCCTTCTCAAAGTTCTTCTTAAAGAGAGGACAGCCTTATGAGGGTGAAATTAATGTTGACTATTCAAACCCTGGCCTTAAAAAAGCAGAAGCAAAAAGCTTCTTAAAAAGAATATGGTGGTCGCTAAGTGGAAGCGGAAGAATTTCAGGGCCTAATTCAAAATAGAAGACATATGGAGAATACAAGTAAACTGAAGATTGGAGTTCTGCTGCCACACGTTAAACTCTACGGTGGCATTAAGCGATTTTTTGAACTTGGCAATCACTTTGTCGATTTAGGTCACGATTTTACAGCATTTACCCCTGCTGGTGAAATTCCAACGTGGTTCAAGTTCAAAGGTAGCATTAAGAACAAGGCTGAATTAATTAGTCAGGACTTAGACGCCCTGTTTTTTACCGAACTCTCCTTGCTTGATGACGTGCTCACTTCCAAGGCACAACGAAAAATTTTCTATATAGTAAACCCCTCTGTAAATTTAAACAAAATTAAAATGCATAAGGAGATTGAGTTTTTTGCCAACTCTTCGAATTTGCTAAAAAGGGCTAAATCAAAATTCGGAATTGATGCGTTCCCAGCACTTGGCGGCGTTAACCTCAACAATTTTCCTGTAAAAAAAATTAAGCCAATTGTTCCTAACGAACCCTTTACTGTTATGGCCTATGGCAGAATAGCCGAAGGCCGTAAAGGCACAATGTATGTTGTTAAGGCTTGTGAAAGACTTCAGAAAAAGGGTTACAAAGTTAAACTTCTTCTTTTTGACACACCCGTAACCGACAAAATACAAAAGGCCATTGATCGCTTCAAAACAACAGTGCCTTTTGAATTTGTACTGAACCATCCTGTTGAACACAATGCGCTTCTATTTCATAAGGCCGATATCTTTGTTGCCCCCGAAAAGAAAACCGGTTATGCAAATACGGTTGTTGAGGCAATGGCTTGCGGAATACCAGTAGTGGCTACTTCGTCTGGCACTAACGATTTGCTTTTTCATAACCAAACGGGATTGCTAATTACCCGAAATTCATATAAAATTCGTGATGCCATTATTAAGTTGATTACCAATTACAACCTTTGTGTTGAGTTAACAACGAATGCACGTAAAAATGTGGAGCGCCTGGATTGGTCTATCTTGGCAGCTAAAATTATTCACAACATTATGGAGAAGAAGGTTAAAGATCATTAGTGGATTTTTCTATAAAATTTCAGAATGACTTTTCTAAAGATATTCAAATCCAAACAAGCAAAAAAATTGAAAATCGGTCTATTTGTAACCTCTCTTGAAAAGGATTACAATCACACCTCAGCTTCCTACTGGATTCGCATTCTCCAAATGATTGAGTATTATGAGCAACTTGGAGTGG
>JAAZIT010000169.1 GCA_012800685.1 Clostridiales bacterium | reverse complement strand
TTTTAATCGGTACTCCATCAATTGTTATTTCACCGCCAGTTACATCATATAAACGAGCAATAAGGTTTATTATTGTTGATTTTCCAGCACCAGTTTTTCCTACTATTCCATACATTTGTCCAGCAGTAACCTTTATTGAGACATCTTTAATAATAGGAATTCCTGCCTTATACTCAAAGTTTACATTTTTAAGCTCAATGTCCCCTCGCATATTAGGAATCCTTACCGGATTTTCAGATTCAACAACTGTTGGCTTTGAGTCAATTATTTCAAACATTCTTGAAGCAGCATCTATACATCTTGACATTCTGTGCCCAATCCATGTAAAAAAGTGAATTGGTTCAAAGGTCATGTCACTATATGATAAGATAGCCGCCAACGCACCAAACACTAAATGTCCTTTTATAACTAAATATGCACCAAGAAGCAAAAATACGTTTGAGACTATTCTAAAGAAAAGCCACATTAATGGAACTGAATTCGCTACTCTCTCATTAATCTTATAATTTATATCAAAGGCTTCTTTATTTTTTGTATTATACCTGTTAACTTCTTTTTCTTCTGTTGAAAAAGCTTTTACAACACGTTGACCATTCATTGCGTCAGATAAAACGGAGTTTGCACTTCTTGTTGATTTTTCAAACTTTCTATACAGCTTCCTTTGACCCTTGTAAAATTTCCACTGAACAAGTTCGATAATAAGTATTGACAAAAACAATCCTAATGACAACAATGGACTTATAATAAGCATTGCAATAAAAATACCAACTATCTTTACAATATTGGTTAGTCCATAGGGCATGATATCAGTGAAAAACCAAAAAATATTTTGGCTGTCCCTGTCAACTCTTGCCATAAGCGAGCCAGTTTGCTTGCTTGTAAAAAAACTTACTGATAAGTCTTGCATTGAGCGAAATATCTTAGTTCTAAGCTTGTGTGTCACAACAGGGGTTACCTTCGATATTATCACTCCAGAAATAATTCTGAAAACCATTTGTACTACTGCTATTGAGGCAATAATTATAACTATCATCATAATTTTTCCGTAAAACTTTCCGCCTACTGTAAGTACGTCATCATAAAACATTTTTGAACTGAATATAGGAGTTAAAACTCCAATTCCTGTACTTATTAAACTTGTTAGTAAAATCAAAATTACTGCCCATTTGAATTCCCAAAACATTGACATCAATCTTTTAAATACCGACCTTTTATCTACGCATCTTGGACAAACTGGTCTGTTAGGGTCAGGATAAGGCATATGGCATTTAGGACAGTGGGTTTTCATAGCATCAAGCAAGCTGTCATCTATTTTTTCATTCTTTTTAGTCAAGAGAACACGCTGTGCAAATTTTTCAAACTTGTCCGAAAATCCCACTGAAAATTGTGCGATTAAAAATTCTTCATTACTGTCCTCTATCATAAATCTGGCTGTGTTTTGATATCTGTCAACATAAATATTTTTTATATTTGTTAATTCATATTCCTTGAAATCTTCAACCTGATAGTCTGATAAAAAGTCTAATGGATTGTGAATTTTTCTTCGCCCGAATAGAGTCTGTGGCTCTTTATTATATTTTTCATAGCCACTAATTACATACAAAGTCTCTTTTGTAAAAGTTATGTATACGTCGTAATACATTCCTTCGCCGTCTAAATCGGCTTTTACGCAGTAAAGCAAATCCTTAATCTGAACGCCCCTTTTCAAAAGCGATTCAGCAACCTTTTCAGGCAAAACGTCAAAGTACTTCATATTATTCAAGTTAATCCCCCACTTTCTCTTATAAATTCATTTTACTAAAAAACAAAAAATCCCCGATGTAATAAACATCAGGGACATAAAAAGTTCTAGTCATTTAGCCGTAAGTATACACGAAGCTTAGTTCGTGTCACAAGCTATGCTCGTGTAAAAACGGACAAACAACCTTGATGTTATTATTTCATACTTTTTTGAATTTAGTCTCACGCTGTTCGCCCCCTTACTTTTAAAATTTCATTTAAACAAAATGATTTTTCTAGTATAACAGATAAATATTTCTTTGTCAATAGTTTTTCCGATTTTTTATTTTACCAAAAAGCTCGTTACCTTTTGCTATTATTCATAATATTGGTTGACTTTTTTTGCAAATGAATATATAATTGTAATATATATATTTATGTGGTTATATATTATTTTTGGTTGTATATGTACAATCGAGGTCTTTAGTGACCTATGCCTATATTTAAACTGAAAGGAAATGATTAAATGTACACTCTATTAAAACTACTAAAGAAAAATGCAAGAATTTCAAACGCCGAGCTTGCATTGTTGCTTGATACTGATGAAAAAACTATTGAAAAAGAAATAGCTGCACTTGAAGCCTCAGGTGTTATTAGAGGATATAGTGCAATCACTAACGATGATATGATTGACGAGGATTTTGTTACTGCCCACGTTGAGCTAAAGGTTACTCCACGCTCACAAAGTGGATTTGACGAAATTGCTATTGCTGTTAGCGCATATGATGAGGTTGAGTCCTGCTGGCTTATGTCAGGAGCATACGACCTAGCTGTTACAATTACTGGAAGAAATATTCGTGATATTTCTCAATTTATTGCTCAAAGACTTGCATCAATTGATGGAGTTCTTTCGACAGCAACACACTTTGTATTAAAAAGATACAAAGATAACAGTATTGTTATCAGTGGTGAAGAAATTGATGAAAGAGGTTTTGTTTCCCCATGATAAATTATGATAAGATTCTTTCTAAGGCCGCTATGGATATGAAACCATCAGGGATAAGAAAATTCTTTGATATTGCTCAAAACCTTGAGGGCGTTATTTCCCTTGGGGTTGGCGAGCCTGATTTTAAAACTCCATGGAGAATTAGAAAAGCTGCAATATCCACCCTTGAGAAAGGGAAGACAATATACACTGCTAACTCTGGACTTTTAGAGTTACGTCAGCAAATTGCAAAATATTTTGAAGATACAATTAAGACAAGCTATTGCCCAGAAAATGAAATCTTAGTTACTGTTGGTGGTTCTGAAGCTATTGACCTTGCTATTAGAGCGATTGTTGAGCCTGGTGACGAGGTTCTTATAGTTGAGCCATGCTTTGTTTGTTATTCACCAATCGTTGCACTGTGTGGTGGCGTTCCTGTTTCAATTGAAACAAAGGTTGAAAACCAGTTTAAGCTTACAGCTGATGAAGTTAAAGCTAAAATAACTGATAAAACTAAAATACTTATACTTCCTTTCCCTAACAACCCAACTGGAGCTGTTATGAGAAAAGAAGACCTTGATGAAATTGCTAAGGTTTTAAAGGACAAAGACATTATTGTTGTCTCTGATGAAATTTATAGTGAGCTTACTTATGGTGGAAAACACTATTCTATCGCTCAATGCGATGGAATGAAAGAACGCACTATTGTTATAAACGGTTTTTCCAAAAGCTTTGCTATGACTGGCTGGAGACTTGGATTTATGGCTGGTCCTGAAGAAATATTAGAGCATGTTCTAAAAATTCATCAGTACGCAATTATGTGTTCGCCAACAACAAGCCAATATGCTGCTGTTGAGGCCCTTAAACACTGCCACAATGACGTTGAAAAAATGGTGTCAGAATACAACATGAGACGAAGATATATTGTTGATGCTTTTAACAAGCTAGGACTTACCTGCTTTAGCCCTGAGGGTGCTTTCTATGTATTCCCATCAATCAAAGTAACAGGACTCTCAAGCAAGGAATTTTGTGAAAAGTTAGTATTGGAAAAGAAAGTTGCCGTTGTTCCAGGTGATGCATTTGGAAAGTGTGGAGAGGGATTTATTCGTGTCTCATATGCTTATTCCCTAAATCACTTAAAAGAAGCCCTAAAACGAATTGGTGAATTTCTTGATGAAAACAACCTGATAAATAACGTATAACGAAAGGAATAACATGGCTCAAACCATTAATATAAAAGCCCCTGCCAAAATTAATTTAGTTCTTGACGTGGTGGGAAAGCGACCAGACGGATATCACACTTTGAAATCAATAATGCAGTCGGTTTCTCTTTATGACAAGCTTGGATTTTCTTTTTCACAATCACCTGATCAAGATGTAGTTCTTCTATGTGAAAGAGATGATTTTCCTAAGGACAAAACAAACCTCATTTATAAAGCTTGTATGGCTTTTTATGAATACAGCAAGGTTACCCCTAAGGGAATAATAATTTCAGTTGAAAAAAATATTCCCTCCATGGCTGGAATGGCTGGGGGAAGCTCTGATTGTGGGGCGACTCTTATCGCACTTAATCAGATGTACGAAACTGATTATTCAAAAGAAATTCTATGCGATATTGGTGAAAAGCTAGGTGCTGATGTTCCCTTCTGCCTAACTGGTGGAACTGTGCTGTGTGAGGGAATTGGTGAGATTTTAACCCCTCTTCCTGATTTGAAAGACTGTTTTATATTAATAATAAAACCAAATTGCAGCATATCAACGCCAGAAAGCTATAAAAAGTTTGATGCAATCGAAAATCCCCCGAAATCAGATTTAAACGACATGATTGCGTCACTTGTTGTAAGTGATTTAGAAGGAATTTCAAAAAATCTTTTCAACGGTTTGGAGCGTGCAACATATTTAGAGGAAATAGAAGAGATTAAAAATATAATGAATAAAAACAATGCACTAGGCTCTGCAATGACTGGTAGCGGTTCGGCAGTTTTTGGACTTTTCAAAAGCAAAAAGGAGGCTAAAGATTGCCTAAAGCATTTTGATGATAATGATGATTACTTCAAAACAATTGTTAAACCTGTTAATGAGGGCTGTATAATAGACTGATACTTTTATAGGGGGTTAGGTTAATGAGTAAAATAAAAAAGTGCACTGTTTGTGGGTACAAATTTAAACGAAATGATTCTGCAATTTGTCCAGAGTGCTTTACATCACGAGAGGAATCCATTAATTGTGGCGATTTATCTTCCGACCTGCATAGCCATAAAAAATGGGGTTCTTCAACATTTTTAGGCGAAGAAAAAAGTGATTTCTTAAAAGAACTCGAAAGCGAAAGAAGCAGTATTTATAACGAAGATGTTTCATTTACGCAACCATATACAACTAATAAGCCTACAACCATGGCATATGACAGAAAGTATAATAGGCATTATAACGGTGGACAAACTAGAACAAATCAAACTTATCCACAAAAGCCACTGGCTGGTAACCAATATAATACCAAAAATAATACAAATCAAGACTATCCGCAACAATCACAGGTA
>JAAZIT010000168.1 GCA_012800685.1 Clostridiales bacterium | reverse complement strand
TTTAAAACCAGTTTCTCCTTAGTCGCACTTTTTAATATTGCAGTTATACTAGTAATAACTGCAATTAATATGTGTATTTCAAATAACTCATTTAATATAATTGGCAGGTTTATCAAATGGCTTGCTAAGGCATTTTTTAGTTTATTTGCACGATTTAAAGGCGAAAATGTCGTTAATGAGACTGTAACAACTGCTTTTGTGGAACAGGATACCTCTGTTGGAGATACACTAATTGCCAATAATTCCCACAGTTCTGGAACTAATATAGGAACATTGATTTTTAATGCATTTCAAATAGTAATATATATTGGACTAGTTATTGGTATTTTATTTATTATATACACATTCATAAAACAATACATGCACAGAAACACTGAAACAAAAGACGAGATAAAAGATACTAATGATGTAATTAATAAAATTAATATTAATAAAAAACCTTCTGCTTCAAAGCCTTCATTTTTTGGAACTAATAAAGATAAAATAAGAAAGATATTTGTAGCAAAGGTACATTCCAGTACAAAGAAAAATAATAGTATTATAATCAAAAAAAGTTATACTTCAGATGAAATAGAAAATGCACTTTTAAAAGAAGCTTCTGTAGAAAAAACTAATATGAATAAACTAACTTCTTTATACAAAGAGGCTCGTTATTCAAATCACGAAATCACAAAATCCGATGTTGAAGAAGCCAAAAAAGTGTCCACTTGGCTCGAGTAATTTCCTATAATATAAAATATGCACCTCCCTGCAAGTACAATACAGTACCACAGGAAGGTGCATAAATCTAGATATTATTTTAATGGTTCAGTAATTATTTTACTGAGCTTTTTTTGTGTTTCTTTGTAATTCCAAATGTTGTAACAATTCCACCTAAAACAAACATGAGTGCGATCCACATCTGCATATTATTTGTTTCTCCAGTCAGAGGAGATTTATCCTTTGTTGGTGTAGTCTTATCTGAAATTTTTGTTCCTATAATTCCATAGCAACTGAAGTGATCGGTTTCAAATATTATTTTGTTGCCATTTACAACGCTTTCAACAATAGTTGATTTGCCGTTTTCATCAATAAATACAATTTTGAAATCCTGATATTTTTTTATCTGTTCATCGGTTAAGGTCAGCGTTACTTTTACCTTGCCATTTGGTTGAATTTTCTTGTTTCCAAGCATAAGGCTGATGTCAAACAGAGAAACAAGTTCATTTCCTCTTGCAATACCAGCAACTGAAAGCTGGTTTGCCTCGGTTGATGCTAGCAATTTTACAACAAGAACCGTGTTCGGATCAAATTCAGTGTCACCAATTGCTTCTACTCTTGTTCCTGTGGGATTATCCACAAGGGATAGATTTGCAACGGCTGTTCCTAAAGTGGTAAGCTTTTCTGCAAGTTCTGTTCCGACTAAACCTTTCTCGTTATCTGTCAGCTTGTGGTAAGCTTCCTTTGCTGCAAATATTGCGTCCTTATTACTTTCCTGAATCTTGCTGACTTCAGGCAATGCTTTAATCAAATCAATTACATTTTGCGCATTTTGAATTTCTTCTAAGAATGCATTGCAGGTATCTGTGCCATCTGCTAGCTGAGCTTTCTGGTCATCAGTTAAATTTTGGTCTGGCAGCTTGCTAATATCTGCAATCAGCTTTTCTAAATCTGCCTTATCCTTCAATTTAATCGTTTCAGTTTCATAGCTATTAATTGCATCCGTGATTCTTGTGATTTCTGCTGCGACTGTACTAATCTTTCCAATTAAATTATTGGCTGTGTTCTTGCTTTTATTAATTTCAATCTTTTCTGCATCGGTCATATTGTCTACTGGCAATTTATTGATATCTTCAATAAGCTTTTCAATTGCTGCTTTATCTGTGGATTTTACGCTGTTAATATCGTACTTGCCGATTTCTGTATTAATTCTGTTAAATTCAGTCTGAACATCATCAATTTTCTTTAAAAGTGCATCGCATTTATCTGCAATAGCTTTTAACGCGGACTTTTCAACATCAGTTGCGTTTGCAATATCTATAGCCAGGGTTGCTGATTTCACATTCTCGATAGTTTCTTTATTGGATATTGTCAAATAATCTTCAATTAAGTGGTCAATTTTGGCGGAAAGGCTTGCAATTGGCTTCATAGTCACAGTTACCGTTGTTTCATTGCCAGCCTTGTCGGTTGCAACAAGAGTGTATGTTTTATCAACATTTCCGGCTATTGTACTGCCACTTATGAACGCAGCATCGTTAACAGTAATTGTGTCAATGTTATGATCTTTTACGGTTACCTTTTGTGTTGTGTAGTAGGTTTCATCGTTTTTAATGCCGCTGATTACTGGTGCGGTGGTATCAAAGGTTGTTCCGTCAGAACCAAAATATGCAACATTTCCTGCTTTATCCGTAACCTTAACATAAATGATAAACTTTTCTTTATCACTCGGGTTAATGCTAAGACTTGTATCCTTTATCCAACTGTTGATTGCTTCTACCTCTGCTTGTTGAAGGATACTTTCAGATTTACAATACTCAACTGTCGCAACCTCGCTCAAAGCATCTGTTCCTATGATTTTAACATTTACAGTTTTATTAAAGAACTTCCCGAAGGTGATTTTGTTCAAAAACTTCTTAACGGAGCTTTCATTAAACTGAATATCCCCCTCCGGTGCGACGGTGTCACGCTTAACGGTAAATGTCTTTTCCTCACTTGGAACGCCGCTTTTACTGATTGCACGGAAGGTGTAGGTTGTAGCTTTTATATCCTCTGAAATAACAATCGGTGCGGTATATTCCTGCCAATCTCCTGTGCCTATCTTGAATTCAAGCTTGGTTGCGCCTAAGTTTTCGGTGGCATTGGAAATTGTCAAGGTAACATCGCCGTTGTTTTTCCAGCTATTCTCGGTGTAGCCGTTTGAATTGATTACTACAACTGGCTTTGTGGTGTCAATATTCACATATGTGATGATTGTAGTTTCAGTAACTCCTGCGCCGTTTATTACCTTAAAGGTATAGGTGCCGTTTTCAGTTACTGTATAGCCCTTTGCATAGGTTTCTGTAATATCTGTATAGTCTTCGCTGTCCTTTTGAACCTCGACCTTTGCAATTTCCGAAATTCCTGCTACAGGAACAACATTTATCTTATCGCTTTGTTTTATAGTTGTAATGTCGCCAGTTGCTGTAATTGTCGGTGTAGTTTTGTCGATTTTAACAATAGTTGCAGCAGTTGCCGTGCCATTAACCTCTGAATTTGAAACAGCACGGAAGATATAGCTTACTGCATTTGTGTCTGCTGAAATAGTAAACTCTGCTTTTGTTGCATTGTATGGTGAGGTAGCAGTTGCATCGGTTTTTTCGGTTACCGACATATCAATCCAGTTTGCGCCGTTATCGATTGAATACTGATATTTTGCAATTCCGCTGTCGGCAGTTGCGCCGAAAATAGTGAATTTAATATTATTATTAGTCCATATGTCAGATGTGTAACCGTTTAAATCAACGCTCGGAGCAGTCGGTGCATTTTCATCAACTGCAAAATACTCTGTGTTAACAGTAGTTGATTCATTTCCTGCGTTATCAATTGCAACTACATTACTGATTTGACCTTTATATTGTGGTTGAATATTAAATGTAGCTTTGTCATCGTTAGCGGTAACTGTTGTTTCTGTGCCATTCAAAGTATATTTAAACTCTTTAACACCGCTTAGCGTGTCAGATGAAGTTAAGGTTACTGTTACATTTTCCTTAAAAAACACTCCGAAGGTAATTGTGTTTAAGAATTTTTTAAAGTTGCTTTTACCGTATGAAAGTTCAACATCTATTGGTGCGATTTTGTCAACTTTATAGTTTGCGGTTTTAACATCTGATATTGCGCCGTCAGATTCACGTTGCAAATAATAGGTAGCCGACTTAGCATTACCGTCTTGCATATCAAGAGTAATTAAACTATTCCAAGTGTTCTCGGTTAATGCGTTTGAAGTGCTGATTCCATAACCTGTCGGAGCGGTTAGAGTTATTTCGTCACCGTTTATATACCAATTGTTATTTCCGGTTGCAGTGCTTAGCGTT
>JAAZIT010000167.1 GCA_012800685.1 Clostridiales bacterium | reverse complement strand
TGATGTGCAATTGTTGCAATGCACCATTGCAACAGGGTTTCCATCTGGAGTTGTTACTAAATCTATCTCAGCATGTACCTTTTTAAGCTCATGTTCTAGTACTATCATTGCAAATACTGACGTACCTGCTGAAATATTGCCTGTTCTAACAGAGGTACTATTGGTGGCGACCATTCCGGTTCCTGCATCACCCTCAGGAGGACAAAAAGGAATTTCTGACTTTAAAATACCAGTTGGATCAATAAGCATAGCACCAGATTTAGTGAGAGTTCCACCTATTTCACCTGCTAAAAGTACCTCTGGAATAATGTCTCTTATGCACCAGCTGTAGTTGTATTCTTTAACAAGTCCTTGAAATTTATCAAGCATTATTTCGTTATAGCTTTTAGTTTTATTGTCAATAGGGAACATTCCAGACGCATCACCAACACCTAAAACCCTTTGTCCAGTTAACCTCCAATGAACATATCCAGCGAGAGTTGTAAAAAAGCTTATGTTTTTAACGTGACCTTCACCATTAAGGATAGCTTGATAAAGATGAGAAATACTAAATCGCTGTGGTATGTTAAACTCAAGCTCATTTGTAAGCTTTTCTGATGCCTCGTTAGTTATGGTGTTTGCCCAAGTTCTAAATGGTGTAAGAAGATTATCATTCTTGTCAAATGCCAAATATCCATGCATCATAGCACTTATGCCAATACCACCAAGTGTCTCTAGATGTGTACTGTACTTATCTTTAATATCTGCAAGAAGGCTGGTATAACTCTTTTGTATGCCTTGCCATACATCATCAAGAGAATATGTCCAGATTCCATTTTCAAAGCTACTTTTCCATTGGTGAGAGCCACTGGCTAGTACCTCACCTTTTGTACCTGTAAGCACAGCTTTAATTCGTGTTGAGCCAAGCTCAATTCCTAAATATGTTTTTCCATTTTTAATTTGTTCCTTTATGTTCATAGCACTAACCTCCAATATTCTCTAATTATATCACGTTATTAAGGTTATTACAATTACTATATATTTGCTTATATTATTAACATTATATTTCTTAATTGTAAATAAAATTCATTCGATTTAAAAATTGTACATTTAAATGTAATACTGTTGAACTATTTTATTTTTTATGTTATATTATCTTTATGAAGGTATGAAAGTGAAAGCAAATGCCTGTCCAAAATTCACTTTACCTTGACCAAATAATTTACCTAAATAAATAATTTGGTCAAGGCTAACATACTAAACAAAATTAGTTTTACCCTAAACTAATTTTGTATTCATATCCCCAAAAAAGGAGCAAGTTAAATTGCTCCTTTTTTTTGTGTAAAAACAACAGATAATTTTCTTATATTGTTTAAAACTTAGATTTTTTTATACTATAATAAACAAAATCACTTTTAAGTTATAAGGGATATTTCCAGTTTTAATATCAATATCGATATGTATTTTAAACCGAAATCAAAGTAAATTTAGATGTGTCTTATATATTTAAGCAGTTGACATTTAGGGTGAAACCGTGTTATAATATCTCTTAATAGAAGATACTTTTACTGAGAGGGATGGGGTTATGGATTACGCAGGAGAGGTTTCAAAGCTTATTGCTGTAATGAAGGGTAATAAGCATCCGATTTTTGAACTTGCGGGTTTAGAAAAAGGCGTTAACGGAATATTAAGGCTATTATGGATAAATGAATTAAATAATGGTGAGATTTTATCACCAGGCGAGATAAGTTCTATTCAGGATATAAGTACTGGTAGAATTGCTACAACATTAAAATCCCTAGAATTAAAAAATTATATTCACAGAGATATTGATTCAAATGATCGAAGAAGAATATCAGTTGAACTAACGGATATTGGAAGAATAAAGGCAAGGTCGGTTTTTGAAGAGGCTCAAGTTAAAGCAAAGAAAATCTTTGAAAAAATTGGTGATGAGGATGCTAGAGAATTTATAAGAATACTAGGAAATCTTGCTAATGCTTGTGAAGAAGAATAATTTAAAGGGGAACATTATGGAAAACAAAACTAAAAAGCCTAGTAAAAAAGAATTGCTGTCTATCCCCAACATTATGGGATATTTTAGAATACTTCTTATTCCATTCTTTTGCTATTTTTATATTTCAGGGGAGTGGAATGTTGCAGCAATTATTTTAATAATTTCGACAATAACGGATTTTCTTGATGGACAAATTGCTAGAAGATGCAACATGATTACTAATTTTGGAAAAATTTTAGACCCTGTTGCAGATAAATTTACTCATTTTGCTATTGCACTATGCTTGGCATTTAGATATAAGCTTATGGCTGTTTTATTAATACTTATGGTTGTTAAAGAGAGCTATATGGCTATTATGGGAATAAGAAGCCTTAGAAAAGATAATAAGCTTAGTGGGGCTAAATGGTTTGGAAAAGTCTCTACAGCTGTGCTATTTATTTCACTAGCATACTTAGTAATATTTACAGACATTTC
>JAAZIT010000166.1 GCA_012800685.1 Clostridiales bacterium | reverse complement strand
TTTATAAACTCCGGTCTTTGTTGTTTTTTGAATTTAAAAAATCTTAAACTTTCATTAGTATAAGATTTCATTATTATATATAAATCAACAAATACTTTACAAAGGCCGTTTGTCTCTTAATGACCTTACTAGTTCGCATAAATTAATACATTACTAAAAAATAAAAATATGAAATATTTTTTTATTTCTCTTTCAAATATATATCTTGTATTGTATAATAGGAGTAATCGTTTTAAATTGGATAAGTTTAATTTTTTTTATGAAAATAAACTAAATTTCTCATTATTATATCAACCGAAGGGAGAATGATTAATGAACAAAAAACTAGATGCTTGGGTAAAAGAAATGGTTGCCCTATGTAAGCCTGATGAAGTTTATTGGTGCGACGGCTCAGAAGAAGAGAATAGTCGCCTTTTAAAGGAAGCTGTTGGCTCTGGCATGGCAACAACTTTAGCAAAACGTCCAGGAAGCTATCTATTCCGCAGCGATCCATCAGACGTTGCTCGTGTAGAAAACAGAACCTATATCGCTTCAAAGAAAGAAGAAGATGCAGGTCCTACAAACAATTGGGTTGATCCAGTTGAGTTGAAAAAAACAATGACAGGCCTTTATGATGGATGTATGAAGGGTCGTACAATGTATGTTATCCCTTTTTCCATGGGTCCTGTAGGTTCACCAGCCTCTAAAATTGGTGTTGAACTAACTGATAGTGTATATGTTGTTACTAATATGCGTATTATGACTCGTATGGGAAATGATGTATTGAAAGTATTAGGTGATGAAGGCGAATTCGTACCTTGCCTACATTCTATCGGTGCTCCACTAGAAGAGGGACAAGAGGATGTTTCATGGCCTTGCGCTCCTATCGAGCAAAAATACATCAGCCACTTCCCTGAGGAAAGAACCATTTGGTCATATGGCTCAGGATATGGCGGAAACGCTCTTCTTGGAAAGAAGTGCTTTGCTCTTCGTATTGCCTCTGTACAGGCTCGTGACGAGGGTTGGATGGCCGAGCATATGCTCATATTAAAAATTACTAGCCCTGAAGGCAAGGTAAATTATGTTTGCGGTGCTTTCCCAAGTGCTTGTGGAAAAACAAACCTAGCTATGCTTGTTCCTACAATTCCAGGTTGGACAGTTGAGACCGTTGGAGATGATATTGCATGGTTAAGATTCGGCGAAGACGGAAGACTTTATGCAATTAATCCTGAAGCTGGATTCTTTGGTGTTGCTCCAGGTACTTCAATGGATTCTAATCCAAATGCTATGCTTAGCATTGAGAAAAATACAATATTCACAAACGTTGCATTAACTGATGACGGTGATGTTTGGTGGGAAGGAATTGGCAAACCCGCTCCTAAGCACGCTATTGATTGGCACGGAAATGATTGGACACCTGAGTCCGACACTAAAGCGGCTCATCCTAATGCACGCTTTACAGCTCCTGCAAGTCAATGCCCAGTTATCGCTCCTGAGTGGGAAGATCCAAAAGGAGTGCCCATTTCGGCAATTCTTGTTGGTGGTCGTCGTCCTAGCACAATTCCACTAGTTCACGAAAGCTTCGATTGGAATCATGGAGTATTCCTAGGGTCCATCATGGGCTCAGAGATTACAGCAGCTGCTATTTCCGATAAAATCGGACAGGTTCGCCGTGATCCTTTTGCAATGCTTCCATTCATCGGCTATCATGTATGTGATTATTTACAGCATTGGTTGGAAATTGGTGCAAATGCCGCTGATCAGAGCAAGCTTCCTAAGTTATACTATGTAAACTGGTTCCGCAAAGACGAAGATGGCAAGTTCATATGGCCTGGATATGGTGAGAACAGCCGTGTCCTCAAATGGATTTGCGAGAGAGTTTCAGGCGAAGGCGATGCTGTTAAGACAGCTATTGGTTACATGCCTACCGCTGACTCCATCGATACTAAGGGACTTGATATTACTGAAAAAGCTTTAGAGGGAATCCTTGATGTTAACCACGACGAGTGGCTAAACGAGGTTAAATCTATTAAAGAGCATTATAATAACTATGGTCCTAAGCTACCAAAAGAGCTTTGGAACCAGTTAGCTGCACTCGAAGAAAGACTAAAGGCTTAACCTGAAAAGCTTAATTCAATAAAATAAAGTTAGACCACTTCAAAGCACAAAAGCTGCGAGGTGGTCTTTTTTTATTATAAGGGTGAAACTAGAGTGATTTGGTGGTATAATCTGACTTAATTCGGTTTAAAAACCGTTCTATTTTAACTGTCTAATGATTGTGCTTGACTAGTTTTCTTCTTATTGGGCTGAGAACTATTTTTAGAAGGCAAATAGAAAATGGAAGCCACTACTATAAAGTGGGCATAA
>JAAZIT010000165.1 GCA_012800685.1 Clostridiales bacterium | reverse complement strand
GCTTTTCGGTTCCCTTAATTTGCATTTCAAAACCATTGTTTTCAAGCAATATGTTGCGCTTTTTCTTCATTTCACTAATCTGTATATTTATTTCATTTTGCTTTTCAATAAAAATAGCAGAGTCCATATATCCTTTCAAAACTAGTCGGCTAAGGATATGACTCTGCTGTGTTAATTCCATTATTCTATTATCTATTTCCTTTATTTTTTCTTCCTGCACTTTATTGCTCCTAAGTGATTTTAAAGACTCCAACAAGGGCGATAATATGTAGTTATAATTGCTCACTAGCTTGTTCCACATGGTCACGAATGCAGTTTTAATCACATCTTCTCTTACAGCTTTCATGCTACACATTTTACTATTTTCAATGTGATTTTTACAACACCATTGAACTTTCTCATACGGTTTTCCTATGTATATTTTCTGCCTTTTGAATGTCCCACCACACTCTTTGCAAATGATTTTACCGCTGAATTCATAGCGATTTTGATACTTTCCATTCTTCTCAAATTTCATCTGATTTCTGCGATATTCATAGATTTCACGCACCATCTGGGCTTCTTCTCTTGTGATAATCGGCTCATGATTATCCTTTATATAAAACTTCGGGACTTTCCCATGATTTCTTTTCTTTTTAAATGGCAACCCTTCTGTTGTGTAAGTTTTTTGAAGCAGCAAATCCCCTTCATAAATAGGGTTTTGCAAGATTTCAGTCACCACGGTATCACTCCATTTTTCAGCGTTTCGGATTGATTCAATACCATCATCATTTAATGCTTTTGCGATTGCATATGAGCCTTTCCCATTCAAATACTCATGGAAAATTCTTTTCACAACTTTCGCCTCATCTGCTTTAATTATAAGCTCGCCATTTTCATCTTTAGTATACCCATATGCCACACATGAAAGCGTGTAAGTCCCATCCCTAAACCGTTTCTGAATGCTCCAACGATTATTTGCTGAGATATTTTCAGACTCTCCCTGTGCAAGTGAGCTTAAAATTGTAAGCATCTGCTCACTTCTCTCGGACATGGTATTTATGTTTTCTTTTTCAAAATAAACTGCAATTCCAAGAGATTTTAGCCTTCTAATCGCCTCAATGCTATCAATAGTATTTCTTGCAAACCTTGTTATTGATTTAGTGATTATGATATCGATATTTCCATTTTCGCACTCTTTCATCATGCGTATAAATTCATCACGATTTTTTGTTTGTGTTCCGCTTTTAGCCTCGTCTGCAAATACAGCTACAAACTCCCAATCTTCATTTTTATTTATGTATGATTTGTAATACTCTACTTGACTTGCAAATGAAATATGCTGCTTTGTTGAATCGGTACTTACTCTGCAATATGCGCAAACTCTTTTTTTGGGCACAAGCTCATTTATCACTTTCTGCTTTATAGGCTCAATTTTTATTATTTTTTTCTGCATAACTTCCTCCCTTCACAACACACAATACTCCAAAACCCCCATTATAGCAAGTGTTTTTACACATATACCTTAGCATGGCATGGAGAAAAAGTTTGCATATTAAGCTTATCAATTTGTGCATATTCAATATCATTTATGACGCCTCTTCTAAGCAGAATTTTAAGCATCCTCTGCGCCATCTTATATTGAATTTCATTTATAGTTTGCTCCTTTGTCATTATTAATTCCTCCTTGAATTTTTAATATCACATAAATAGGGACTGCTACAAAAATAACTTGCTCGCAGCAATCCCCATCGCATCTAATATTAAAACTCGTGCTTTATTCGACACTACTTCCCAAGCACACAGCCTTTTAATTCAAGGCTTAGGGCGATTTCATAAACTGAGGTCGGTTACACCTCATCATAGGAATTTCACCTCTTGCAGGATCTCTGCTAGCTGCCCCCATTGCTTGTGTCTGTGGCTGGACAGAAGTATCATTATAGGCTGATAAGGTCATCGCGATACAGTCTACCACAGACTGTTTTTAGGACAGATGGAACCGCTCGCACCTTATGTTTTAGGCTCTTTTATAAAATCAATTAAGATTGATTTTACAGGTGGTCTTGGCGCATCTTTCCTTCGTCGCTTCTCCGTTTCCAGGCTTATCAGCTAACGTATTTATGAAATCGGATATTCAATTTTCAAGTTACCTTTGAGAAGATAGAAAATACCCCCTCACTTATTTAGCCGTTGAGTGAGAGGGTCTACAACCAAAAATTTATAAATTAATGTATTTTTTTAATTTGCAAAGCACTTTTTTCTTTCTTTTGTTTATTGCTTGTTGTGAAATTTCTTTGTCTTTTGAATATTGAACCTCACTTTTTCCTTCATAAAAAAGTGCAATAATAAGCTCTAGTTCGTCTGATGTGAGAAGTTTAAGGCTTTCCTTAACTTTTTCAATCATGATTGCTTTTGTAGCCATTTCCTCTACATCAACACTATCATCAGAGAACTGCATGTCCTTTTCCATCAATCTATCAAGCGAATCTTCTCTGCTTGGAATGAAGGTAATTTTTTCACCGTCTTCACTAAGCTTCATATTCTCAACTTTTAAATCCTTTGAAAAATATCTTTCTTTTCGCTTGCTCTGATAATATGTATCATAAATTTCCTTATTTACTTCAAACAGTTTCCCCCCAGAAACAATACAATATTTTTTCTTCTGCATTTAAAATTCCTCCGTTTCTAAATTAAAAAAGTTTTAATATTAGAAGCGGAGGTGAGCGACAGCCCACATACGTTAAATATTCTATATATACAAAAAAGCCAAACTCATCCCAATACGGGACAAGTCTGGCTTCTAAACCTGAAGTTATAAACCGGAAAAGCTTTTCTTTATTTTTTAATTCATATTTTTCCTTTATAAGTACAGTCATTATTTACGTCAATTTTCATTATGCTTATATCTCAATCTTACATTTTGCTCATCTTTCTTAATGAATACATTCTATTGCACACAAACGTATTCTTATCATATATAAAAAAGCAGACAAAGTCTCATGCTTCGCTGCTCAATTTTAAATTATTTTGATTTTATTCTAAATTCTTCATAACACATTTCAACTTCCCGTTAACATACAACATTATCTATTTTTATGTAATTTATAACTGTATTATATACTATTTAGAAATGATTTCCTGTCGAAATGCGTTGGGCTTCATTTAATATTTTAAAAATATGCAGAAATAAAAAAAGAACCCGTTTGTTAAAACAGGTTCTTGGGTTAAGAGTTATTGTTTAATAATCAACTTTCTCACATAAAAATAAAAAATGTAAAATTTTAAAGTAGTCAAGAGTGGCTTTATCATTCATATTAGCCTTTACTGTGACTAAATTTCTGATATTATTGTAGTTCTATTATAACTTATTTAAATTTTTACATAATTTAGCTCCTAAACTCTTTTTCGATTCTTTGTTACAATTTAACTTGGTTATTACAAATGCATTATGAAAATTACAT
>JAAZIT010000011.1 GCA_012800685.1 Clostridiales bacterium | reverse complement strand
TGTATGCCTATGTTTATTCCAGAAAGTCTCCTTCAAAAGGAAAAGGATCACGTTGAGGGATTTGCTCCTGAGGTGGCGTGGGTAACACATGGCGGTTCAGAAAAGCTTGAGGAGCGTCTTTGTATAAGACCTACTTCAGAAACGCTTTTTTGTGAGCATTATGCAAATATTATACATTCATATAGAGACCTTCCAAAGCTTTATAACCAGTGGGTTTCAGTAGTGAGATGGGAAAAAACAACTCGTCAATTTCTTCGTTCAAGAGAATTCTTGTGGCAGGAGGGACACACAATTCACGCAACAGCAGAGGAAGCAATTGAAGAAACGGAGACCATGTTAAATGTATATGCTGATTTTAGTGAGAAGTTTTTAGCTATGCCAGTTGTTAAGGGTAGAAAAACAGATAGCGATAAATTTGCTGGTGCTGAATCAACCTATGCAATTGAAGCGCTAATGCATGACGGGAAGGCACTTCAAGCTGGAACATCACATTATTTTGGTGACGGTTTTGCAAAAGCCTTTGACATTCAGTTTGCAAATAAAGAAAATAAATTAGAATATCCTTATCAGACATCATGGGGTGTAACAACTCGTTTAATCGGCGCAATAATAATGACACATGGCGATGATAACGGTTTGGCGCTTCCACCAGCTGTTGCACCAATTCAAGTTGTAATTATTCCAATTGCACAGCATAAAGAGGGTGTTATTGATAAAGCTAATGAGCTAGTTGAAAAGCTAAAGGCTTGTGGAATTAGAGTTAAGGCTGACATAAGCGAGAACTCACCAGGCTGGAAGTTTGCTGAATACGAAATGAAGGGTGTTCCTGTTAGAGTTGAAATTGGTCCTAAGGATATTGAAAATAACCAGTGCGTTGTTGTTACACGCCATAATCGTGAAAAGACAATTGTTTCACTAGAAAATATGCTTGAAACATTTAAGGATACGGTTAACGACAAGCTTGTTGAGGTTCAAAATGGTTTGTATGAAAAAGCGTTAGAAAATAGAAAAAACAAAACCTATAACTGCACAAATATGGACGAAATCATAAAAACTCTTGAGGAAAAGGGTGACGGATTTGTTCATGCGATGTGGTGTGGCGACGAGGAGTGCGAGGATACCGTTAAAGAGGTTACAGGAGTAGGCTCAAGGTGTGTTCCATTTGAACAGCATGAGGTGTCAGATAAGTGTGTCTGCTGTGGAAAGCCTGCTAAACAAATGGTTCTTTGGGGAAAAGCTTACTAATTTATATTTAAATTTAAAACCACTGCAAGAGATAGAAGCTTGCAGTGGTTTTTTCTAATTCTATGGGGTTGTAAAATAAAGTATATGAATAAACCAAATTAATCTTTACTAAAGCTTGATTTTGTGATACAATATACTTGATTTTATATATTTCTAGGAGGAGTAATAATGAAGGGAAAAATAACGGCTTCATCATTGTTGTTTATAGCTATTATGATGATGTTTTTAATGCCAGTTGGGTTTAAAAACTCCATTGAGAAAAGAGCTTCAATAGATAGTGATAGTAACCAGTCAACTATAAATACTACTGTGACAGGAACTGTTAAAACTACATCGAATGCAAATAGCACAGTTACTACAACAACTACTTTAAATCAAACTACAACAACTACTTCAAATCAAACTACAACTACTACTCCAACTCCAACTACAGTGGATACAACTACTACCAAAGCACAAACAGATAAAAAACCAGTTGTTAATCCACCAAGCCCAAATGGATCAGCATCTGTAAATAAGCCGACTGAAAATAAACCTGCTGAAAATAAACCTGCTGGAACTCCTGTTTCAGCTCATGGACAATTATCAGTAAAGGGTGCGGACATTGTTGACCAAAAGGGAAATAAATTTCAGCTTTTAGGAATGTCAACTCACGGCATTGGTTGGTTTCCGGATATAATTTCTAAGTCATCATTTAAGACACTTAGAGATGATTGGGGCTGTAATGCTATAAGACTAGCCATGTATATTGAAGAAATCTATGGTGGGAGTGAATCATGCTATCTAGCTGATAAAACTAGAAATAAAAATCTAATTATTAACGGCATTGAGCATTGCTTAGAATTAGATATGTATGTAATAGTTGATTGGCATGTTTTAAATCCTGGTAATCCAACAACTCATACAGCCGATGCAAAAGCGTTTTTTGGTGAAATTGCAAAGAATTATGGTAACAAACCAAATATAATTTATGAGCTATGTAATGAGCCTAACGGAAATTCTGTAACTTGGGCAAATCAAATTAAGCCTTATTGTGAAGAGGTAATAAAAGAAATAAGAAAATACGATCCTGATGCAATAATTGTTTGTGGAACTGGAACATGGAGTCAGGATATTGATAAAGTAATTGGAAATACTGTTAGTGATAAAAACACAGTCTATGCACTACATTTCTATGCTGATACACATAGGGACGATCTTAGACAGAGACTTCAAAGCTGTTATAATAAGGGACTTCCAGTGCTAGTAACTGAATTTGGGACTTGTGATGCCAGTGGTAATAACAAATATAATTCATCTGAAACTCAAAAGTGGTTTGATCTAATGGATAAGCTAAATGTAGGATATTCTAACTGGTCCCTTTCTAATAAGAGCGAAACGGCATCAGTTTTCACAAGTGGGACAAAGCTATCTGATATTAAGGCAGGAACATCCCAACTAACAGAATCAGGAAAGCTGATAAGAGCTCAGCTTAGAAAAAGAGCAGGACTTTAAATACATCAAATAACATTGTTTAATTGAAAGGTCGATTATATTGAAGCTAGATAGAAACGTAATAAAAAAGCTACTATTTTTAATAAGCTTTGCAATAGTTT
>JAAZIT010000164.1 GCA_012800685.1 Clostridiales bacterium | reverse complement strand
TCCTCATCAAAATTATCATATATTAATTCACAAGCTTTACCAAAACCTATAATACCTGATGTGTTTTCAGTTCCTGAACGAATACCTCTCTCCTGCCCTCCTCCATACGTTATGGGGTTGATTTTTAAGCCTGAGCGAATAAACAGTCCCCCTACACCCTTAGGTCCATGGATTTTGTGACTGCTAAATGAAAGGGTATCAAGAGATAATTTTTTTACATCAATTTTGATTTTCCCTAAAGATTGTACTGCATCAACATGCAGTTTAGTATTTTTATTATTTGCTTTTATAATATTACTTATTTCAGCTAAGTCTTGTATTATGCCTATTTCATTATTCACATGCATTATTGATACTAACAGGGTGTTTTCATCAACAAATTCCTTGAGCTGAGCAGTATTTATTCTACCACATTCATCTGTATCAAGATAGTTAACTGTACATTTATCCTCAAATTGTTTAAAAACATTGTAGACGGAAGGATGCTCTATTTTACTTGTTATTATATTGTTATGTTTGCTTAAATTTGATAAGTGACCAAGGATTGCAATATTGTTGCTTTCAGTTCCTCCCCCAGTAAAAAAAACTTCCTCTGATGCTGCACCTATTAGTTTAGCAGCAGACTTTCTTGCTCCTTCTATTTTCTTTTCAACTTTTAGACCCATCCTGTGAATAGAAGAAGGATTCCCGTAATAATTTTCATTTACATCTATTATTTCTTTTAAAACTTCCGGTCTTACTTTTGTTGTTGCACTGTTATCCAAATAAACTACCATATGGTACCTCTCAATATATTGTAATCCTATGTTTCTTTCTTTTTAGGACGTCGAAATTTGTAAAAAAAGCTTGCATATTGTTTTTATGTTTGGTATAATAACTTTGGTTATCCCCCCCGATAACCAATATATTCCCAATACCCCTTTTATGCATATTAATGCTTCACAACAATGGCCCCGAGGCCATTTTTGTGTTTATGCCCTAAATTTCTTTCCCAACTTCCCCTAAATAAAGCTCTGATACCCTCTTAACAACCTTATTTTGCGAAGAATTGTACACTATGTCATCCATAGTCTTTATAGGTAATACATCATTTGAGGTACCGGTTATAAAGGCACCATCAAAATCTTTAAGCTCACTAAAATTAATTATCCTTTTTTCAACAACAAATGTTTCTTGGCAAGCACTTATAACTTTACTTCTTGTAACACCCAAAAGAACCAATTCATCAGGTGATGTTATAACCTTATTATCTTTAACAAAAAAAACATTTGATCTGCTACCTTCGCTAACTGTATGGTCGTGATTTATTAATATTGCTTCGAAAGCATTATTTTCTTCCATAATCCTTGCCACATTATCTTTTAAATCCTTTTGATATGACTTAATGTTGGGGTTTGTTCTTTCCATTTTAACAGTAACTGTATGTATACCTTGCTCAAACTCTTCCTTTGACGGATAATAGCTTTTAATTAAGTAAAATAAAGTAACCGGCTGATCTTTAAAATAATAAGAAACTCTTATATTTATATTTTTGAAAGAATTTTCTTTTATTAATAATTCTATTGAGCTTTTAAATTCATTGTAATTTAAGTTGCCCTTTGTTTGGCTTAATCGTATGCTTTCATTCATACGGTCAAAATGTTCCTTCAGAAAAATTGGCTTACCCTCAATAACTCTTATAACCTCATAAATTTTTGCAGATTCCTCATTTAAGTATAGCTCTGTTTCTTCTTTTGAAATTATTTTGTCGTTTATTACATTTTTATCGGATACTATATTTATCATTTTTTCCTCCTAAGCATTAAACTAAGCTAATTCACTGGTTTTTCACTTCTTCTACAGATTTAATTTTCTTGAAATG
>JAAZIT010000163.1 GCA_012800685.1 Clostridiales bacterium | reverse complement strand
GACCAATATACAAGTCAGCCAGAATACTGGAATGAAACTGAGGCAATAGTTGGGGATAATAAATCCACACTAAACTTAATTCTACCTGAGCTTTATCTCGAGGACGAGGACGTTCATAAAAGAATATCAAATATTCATAATGCTATGGAAAGCTATATTAAGTCTGATTCATTTGACGTGCTAAAGGACTCAATGATTTATATTGAGCGTGTCCAAAGCAACGGAACTGTTAGAGCTGGACTTGTTGGTGCGTTAGACCTCGAGGAATATGATTATCATAAGGGTTCAAAGTCCTTAGTTAGGGCTACGGAAGCCACTGTTGTTGAGAGAATTCCACCTAGAATGGAAGTTAGACGTGGTGCAATGCTTGAGCTTCCTCATATAATGATTTTAATTGACGATGATGAAAAAACTGTTGTTGAACCAGTGGCAAAATTAAAGGACCATGAAAAGCTTTATGATTTTATGCTCATGCAAAATGGAGGAAGTATAAAAGGCTGGAAGATTAGTCAAGCCGCTATAAATCAAGTGACACTTGCCCTTGAAAAGCTAGGCAACCTTGAAGCCTTTAATAAAAAGTATAATTTAGAAGAAAAAAATCCTCTTGTTTATGCAATGGGAGACGGAAATCACTCACTAGCTACAGCAAAGGAATTTTATGAAGAGCTAAAGAGAAACAATCCAGATAAAGATATGTCAAACCACCCTGCAAGATACGCTTTAGTTGAGATTGTTAATCTTCATTCCCCTGCTTTGGAATTTGAGGCAATACATAGAATTGTGACTGAAATTAATAGAGCCGACTTTATTGAAAAAATCAGCCAAAAGCTAGGGCTAACTGAAGATATTTCAGTAGGACAACAGGTGTTTAAAATAGTGTGCGATGGACAAGCTAAGAAGTATGCTGTAACCAAACCTACATCAAAGCTAACGGTAGGAAGTGTTCAAGAATTTTTAGATGAATACTTAGAAGAAAACGGTGGTAAAATCGACTATATTCATGGTATTGAAGTGATAGATGAGCTTTCAAGAGATGAAAATTCAATTGGCTTTGTACTCCCAGATATGAGTAAAGACCAGCTATTCCCAACGGTAATTTGTGACGGAGCACTTCCTAGAAAAACTTTTTCAATGGGACACGCTGAGGATAAAAGATATTATGTAGAAGCTAGAAAAATCAGTTTAGATTAATTTAGGATAAAAAATAAAGTTAAGTCCAAAACACAAAACAGAAAAATGAAAATAAAAAAACAGCAATGAAAAAATTACAAAAAGGCAAATAAAAAGCGGAGGTAAGAATATGATAATTGAACAGGTAAAAAAAGAGCTAACTCAGCATATAATTCCATTTTGGGGCAAGCTTGAGGACAAAGAAAATGGCGGATTTTATGGCTTTTTGGACTATAATCTTGGGCTTGACCAAAAGGCAGACAAGGGAGTAATTCTTCACTCAAGAATACTCTGGTTTTATTCAAGCTGTTATTCGGTGTTAAAGGACAACCAGTGCTTAGAGCTTGCAACTCATGCATATGAGTTTATTAAAAATTACTGCGTTGACTATGAACTTGGCGGAGTTTACTGGTTAGTGGACTACAAGGGAAAACCAGTTGACGAAATGAAGCATACTTATAATATTGCTTTCGCTATCTATGCACTTTCGGCTTATTATAATGCAACTGGTAAAAAGGAAGCCTTAGGGCTTGCCGAAAAGCTGTTTAGCGACATTGAAGAAAAAACCTTGGACCAGTATGGTTATATGGAGGCTTTTTCTCGTGACTGGAAGCTTGTAAGTAATGATGCACTTTCTGAAAATGGATTAAGTGCAGACAAAACAATGAACACCATTTTGCATTTAATTGAAGCATACACAGAGCTTTATAAAGCAAATAAAAGTGAGAAGGTAGCAGAACGTTTAAAATTCCAGCTTTCACAAATGTCAGATAAGGTTTATAATTCTAAAACCAATGCACTAAGGGTTTTCTTTAACACGAAGCTTGAAGAAATTGGCGATATTCACTCATATGGACATGATATTGAAGCGACATGGCTTATGGATTTGGCTTGTCAAACACTCGGGGATAAAGGACTTATAGAAAAATTTCGTAATATGAATTTGTATATTTCTAAAAACATTCAAAATATTGCTGTTGAAAATGGTGCAATGAACAACGAGCGTGAAAATGACAAAATTGATAAAAAGCGTGTTTGGTGGGTTCAGGCGGAGGCGGTTGTTGGGTTTATAAATGCCTATGAAAACAGCAAAGATGAGAGCTTTTTAAAGACAGCTAAATCAATTTGGGAATACACAAAAGAAAATATGATTGATAAAAGAGACGGTTCTGAATGGTATTCAGAGGTTTCCTTTGAGGGTGTACCTCACGAATGGAAGGAAATTGTAGGACCATGGAAATGTCCTTATCATAATGGAAGAATGTGTTTAGAGGTAATTATTAGAGGCATTGATTTTTAATTAAGACAAAAAGTGAGACAACGAATAGTTGTCTCACTTTTATATTTATACGGCAATAGAT
>JAAZIT010000162.1 GCA_012800685.1 Clostridiales bacterium | reverse complement strand
GGTTGGGTTTAGCATTTCTCTCATTCCAGGTCCACCCTTTGGACCTTCATATCTAATAACAACAACGTCACCGGAAACAATTTTTCCACCCTTAATAGCTTCAATTGCGTCCTCTTCACAATCAAATACCTTAGCAGGCCCTTGATGAACAAGCATTTCCGGAGCAACTGCTGAGCGTTTAACAACACAGGTGTCAGGAGCAAGATTGCCCTTTAGAACTGCAATTCCACCAGTAGCAGAATATGGATTATCAATTGGTCTAATAAGCTCCGTATTTTTATTAACACAGCCATCTATGTTTTCACCAACAGTTTTTCCAGTACAGGTAATCAAATCGGTGTTAAGAAGATTTTTCTTATTAAGCTCGTTCATTACAGCGTATACTCCACCAGCCTCGTCAAGGTCTTCCATATATGTGTGTCCAGCAGGAGCAAGGTGACATAGATTTGGAGTTTTAGCTGAAATTTCATTTGCAATATCAAGGTTTAAATTAACATCACATTCATGTGCAATTGCAGGTAGGTGAAGCATTGAGTTTGTTGAACAGCCTAGTGCCATATCAACCGTCAAAGCATTCATAAATGCCTCTTCAGTCATAATATCACGTGGCTTAATATTATTTCTATAAAGCTCCATAACAGCCATACCAGCGTGCTTTGCAAGCTTAATTCTTTCGGAATAAACAGCAGGAATAGTCCCATTTCCCTTAAGACCCATTCCTAGAACCTCAGTTAAGCAGTTCATTGAGTTAGCTGTATACATTCCTGAACAGCTTCCACAGGTTGGGCAAGCTTTATTTTCAAATTCTTCAACATCTTCAATATCCATTTTTCCGGCAGAATAAGAGCCAACAGCCTCAAACATACTTGAAAGAGATGTTTTTTTGCCCTTAACGTGCCCTGCAAGCATAGGTCCACCTGACACAAAGATTGTTGGGACATTAACTCTAGCCGCCGCCATTAAAAGTCCAGGAACATTCTTGTCACAGTTTGGAACCATAACAAGAGCATCAAAATGATGAGCGAGAGCCATACATTCCGTTGAGTCAGCAATAAGGTCACGTGTAACCAAAGAATATTTCATTCCCTGATGTCCCATTGCAATACCGTCACAAACAGCTATTGCAGGGAAAACAACTGGATTTCCACCAGCCATAGCAACACCTAATTTTACAGCATCAACTATCTTATCAATATTCATATGACCAGGCACAATCTCGTTATAAGATGAAACAATTCCAACTAGTGGTTTTGCCATTTCTTCTTTTGTCATGCCTAATGCGTTAAACAAAGAACGCTGTGGTGCTTTGTCTACTCCGTCACAGAAAAAACTTTTTGCCATAATAATTACCTCTTTTTAATAGATTTTATCGTACTTGGTTTTAGTTGTCTTTATTTTTATTTTATAACTTTTAAATTTAAACTTAAAACCAGTGCAGCCATTTAATGGGTACTCTTTATTTATAACTCTAACTTACTACAAATACCCACTTAATGGATTAAATTATTTTAAATTTATTGTCATTTATAACTTTAAACTACTACCAATACCGCCACTTATTGGGTTGGGTTAAGTTAGGTTGTATTTATTTTAGATTTATTGTTATTTTATAACCCTATTTAATATTATACTGTTTTCTTGCATAAATCTAATAAAAGTTTAAGCAAGCTTTTTAATTATGAAATTCCGAGAAAAGCCGCACCAATAATGCCAGCATTATTCCCTAGCTTTGCAATAACAATTTCTGTGTTCTTAGGCGAGTTACGAGTATAAACCTCTTTAGCAACAAGTTCTTTTAGCGGTAATAACAAGGTATCACCCTCATTACAAACTCCCCCACCTATACAAAGAATGTTAGGCTGAAATGTGTTTATAGTATTAGTAATTCCAGCAGCAAGATATTTAATATATTTATCTACAACAGCTTGTCCTGTTTTGTCACCTTTTTTCATTGCGTTAAATGCTGTTCTTCCACTAACTTTATTTTCCTCTTCTTCAATCATTTTCCACATAATTGTGTCTTTATTTCCGTCCATTGCCTCTTTAGTCATTCTAATCAACCCAGTTGCAGATGAAAACGCCTCAAAACAGCCTTTTCTTCCACAGCTACATTGAGGTCCATCAACCTCAATAACAGTATGCCCAATTTCTCCACCTGAAAAATTAAATCCAGAACGGATTTTTCCATCAATAATTATACCACTTCCAACACCAGTTCCTAAAGTAATACAAACTGCATCATTAGCACCCTTTGCTGCACCTGCAACAAACTCACCATATGCCGCTGCATTAGCATCATTTTCAATATAAGTTGGTTTATTAAGCTTTTTTCCAACTAGTTCAGCCATTGGAACATTAACAAAGCCTAGATTATTTGAGTATTCAACAATACCAGTTTCAGCGTTTGCAATACCGGGAGTTCCAATGCCTACGCTAACTATATCTTCCATTGTTAGTCCAGCATTTTTGGTTGCATTTAGTGCAAGCTCAACCATGTCTGAGCATATCTCCTCTGCTGGTCGTGGAAGACCTGTTTTAACCTTATCAGTTGCAATAATTTCATAATTCTCATTTACAACGCCTGCAACTATATTTGTTCCGCCTAAGTCAATTCCTATGTAGTATTTCATTTTTACTGCTCCTTTATTTAAATAAATTATTATTAATCAATACGCACAGCTTTCATCACTAGAGATGACAAAGGCTTAATATCTTTGCAAAGTCTTAAGTCAAATATTTGAGAAAGCAAAAGCTCTTTTAAACGTTCAGGCATATCCTCAAGATTTCTAATAATTCTTGGGTACGCTGATATAGTCATCTGAACCTCCCACTCCCCATCGTGAACATCTGGAGAATAAATAAATTCAAAATTATCCACCTCATATCCAGCAGAAATAATAGAATTATGAATATCTCTAGGGAAAAACAATGTTCTAATATTAGAATCACTGCTTTCTCTAAAGCATTCGCATACAGCCTGAATTTCAGCCGCCCTAAAATGTGCAAACTGGCTTTTATTATCAATATGTGGATTCCATTCAGCTATACAAAGCTTTTTGGAAAGTCTTTTAACCTTTTTAATAATCTTTTCTAAAAAATCGTAATCCGGAAAATACCACAGGCAATGGCTTAATACTACGCAGTCAAACTCGTCATCTTTAAACTCACTAGCACTTTTTATTATATCATAATTTAGTTTTATAGAAATATTTGAGGAGAATTTGCTTTTCATTATTCTTTCTCTCGCCTCTCCAATTGTTTCAGGAGAGCCATAATGCTCATCAGCAATATCAACCGCTGTGACATAACC
>JAAZIT010000161.1 GCA_012800685.1 Clostridiales bacterium | reverse complement strand
GAGAAATTTCACAAAAGCAAAAATCCTTTAGAAGTCCGTCCTTGTCACGCAAAACGGTAAATGTATTATTCCCACTTCCTATATCTATAGCTGTTTTCTTCACAAAAAAGCAAAGTCTATCGGTCATATCCTCCGTTAAATCTTCAACAGTACTTTCACCACCATGACAAGCATAGAATTCAGCCTCTCTAGCGAAAACTGGTGAAATGCCCTCAAGTGTTTTCATAACAGCCTTTGACACAAAAAGAGTAGGATATTGATTAATTGCCTCTAAAAATTTCTCTCTCTCAAATTGAGTAATACCCATTTTTTCCACTCGTGGAGGGGTTTCATAAACTAAATTTGGAAGTACAAGTCGAACGCTTGACATATCCTGTCCCACTCGCTTAACTGAATCTATTATTTTTCCTTCTGAATTTATTAAAATTAGATTAGAATGTCTCCCCATTATCTCCATAACTAGTGTTACTGTCGTCAAGTCACCTAGCTCATTAACCGCTTCAAAATCAAAGTATAAAATACGTTCAAAGCCGTCTTGTCTGATTGCCACTAGCTTTCCATTTCCAAAGTGCTTTCTCATTAGCATACAAAACATCGGTGGAGATTTTGGGTTTTCAATTTCTGCTTTTGTTATATGAACTCTTGCAGTGCCAGCAGAGGTATTAAAAATTAATTTAAACCCTCCCTCACGAGTTCTAATTGAAATTAATACTTCTTCCTTAGAGGGCTGATGAATTTTATCAACTCGACCTCCAACAAGCTTTTCAAGCTCATTTTTAACCAAGCTTAAAAAAGTACCGTCTAATGCCATATTTGTCGTTTCCTTTCGTCAATCGTAGCTTTATTCTAAAGAGCGTAGCTACATGGATCCTTACAGCTTTGGGCTGTAAAAGTTGTTATTTCAGGATAATTAGCCCTAATAAAATCATTAATCCAGTCACAGAAAATAACCTCAGTATAAAAATGCCCTGCATCTAAAACAGCTATTCCTGCATTTTGAGCTTCTACAAACACACTATGCTTCACATCACCTGTAATTAATGCGTCACACTGGTTTTTTATTGCACCAGCCAAATAATTTCCGCCAGAACCTGAGCAAATTCCAACTCTCTTAATAGGTTTTTTAATACTATTATACCTAAGAATTTCACAACCAAGTCTAAATTTCACCGTTTCAGCAAGGTGATTAACATCTGTTTGGTGTTCTAAATCGCATATATTTCCAATTGCAATTCCATCTTCAAAATCAAGAGGAATATTCTTAAGTTCCTTTAAGCCAAGCTTTTTACACAAAATATGGTTCATTCCATTTTTGGATAAATCAAAATTAGTATGCATGCAGATAGCAGAAACATTGTTTTTTGCCAAAATAACTGCTGGGTTATTATCATCAAGATTTTTAAGCGGATTAAAAATAACTGGATGATGTGATATCACCAAGTCAGCACCAGTCGCAACAGCCTCAAGCGCAGCTTCCTTTGTTATGTCAAGTGTTGAGATAATTTTTGTCACCTTATTTGACTGGCTTCCCACAATAATACCGCAGTTATCCCATTTTTCGGCATTAAAGAATGGTGCAGTCCCATCAATTTTATCGTAAATTTCTTTAACAGTAGTCATATACTTCTCCTCCCATTAATTACAACGAGTTATTTTATTGCATCCAAAAGCTCTTCCGAAAGTTTTAAATCTTCCTTTGCTTTATCCACGAGTAAAGGCGAATTAAGCTTTCCTCGAGCTGATTTTTTAAGAGACTTTGCTTTTTTCAAAATGTATTTTTTAGAATTCTCATCTTTCAAATCAAGTCCACCAGTAAAAGCTTCAAATAAATTTATATTCTTAACATTCCCTGAAAAGCTACATTTCATAACTGTGTAAATAAATTTTTCATGTGAAACAGCTTTTTCTAAATTAATTTTGTATCCATTTTCATAAAGCCACATTCTAAGCATTTCAGGCTTTGTCATGGGTTGAAGTACAAGAATGCAGTCCCTAGCCCAGTTACAGCTTGACAAAATATCTATTATTGTCTCTCCACCCATTCCAGCTATAACAATATGGGTTATGTCGTTTTTCTCTATATCTTTAAGTCCATCTGACAGCACAGTTTGAATTTTATCAGAAAGATTATATTTTTTAATATGTTTTTTTGCCGATTCGAGAGGTGCTTTTCCAATATCCCCGGCCACAGCTTTTTTGGATTTTCCTTGCTGTACAAGAAAAACCGGCAGGTATCCATGGTCTGTACCGATATCACAAACCACACTATTTTTATCAACAAGCTCTGCACAAGCAGAAAGTCTAGGATCAAGATTCATTGTTCTGTCCTTTCAATATCTTAAAAGTAAGTGCTTTATATAACATAAAATTAGCGGCAGGTCTATTTGACTGCCGCCGAATTTTTAAAGATTTTCAAAATGTGCATTAAGCTTTTCAATTAAATCGTCAGCTTCAACGCCATGTACTGCACAAGCTTCTCCTAGTGTTTCGCCCCTAGATGATGGGCAACCTAAGCAGTGCATTCCCATTTCTAGAAAATATGGAGAAACCTCAAAGTCAGCATCCAAAATATCTCCAATAATGGTATCCTTTGTAACAACAAAAGCCATAATAATAATTCTCCTTTCCAAACTCGCAAGCATTTATTGCCTGTCCTTTTTATATTATAACCAAATTTACTTGAAAATGCAAGTAGTTTTAGCCAATGAACAAAAAAAGAGAAGCCCAAAGGCTTCTCTCATAGATTCAAAAATTATTCTTCTCTCATCTTTGCAAAACAATCACTGCAATATACAGGCTTGTCTTCTCTAGGCTTGAAAGGAATTCTTGCTTCTCCACCGCATGATGCACATGTAGCTGTGAAAAATTCTCTTGCGCCCTTTACAGAGTTTTTACGAGCATCTCTACAGCCCTTACATCTCTGTGGCTCGTTCTCAAAGCCTTTTTCTGCGTAGAACTCTTGTTCGCCTGCTGTGAATATAAAGTCTCCTCCACATTCCTTACAAACTAATGTCTTGTCTTCGTACATAATGATATACCTCACTTAAAAAATTTGTGCCTAGTCGGACTCACACCGACACCTTTGACTTACCTGAGTTCCCCCAGAAAATGTGCAACGCTCTGGAAATTAAGCTACTTGGCCATATTATTGGGACTATTTTCTAGTCCTCGGACTCGTTTGATTTAAATACGGATTTCAGCTTTCGTCTTACCCTTTGCATTGCATTGTCAACCACTTTAAGTGTAGTATTAAGCTCTAATGCTATTTGACTATAAGCTTTGTCTTGAAGATATTTTTGGAGTACTCGATATTCAATATCGGTTAGCAAATGTGATGCAACTTCATTAAGTTCAAATTCTCGAAGTTTGTCTAAAACAACCTGTTCAGGACTGTCGACCAAACCCTCGCCGTGAACTTCATCAGTAAACTCATCAGTAATTGCTGGAGTTTTCTTCAAGGCATTAATAATTTTATTTTTTATGCAGATATTCGCATATGTGGAAAATTTAGCACCCTTAGAAGAATCATATGAATTAACCGCATTACACAGCCCCATAAGTCCCTCTTGTGTTAGGTCACTAACTTGATCAGGTGAATTAGCCATATTAACTACCATTCTCTGAATCCTAGTAGTATATACACATATCAGTTCAGACATTGCCATTTTATCAGTTGATGCTTTAATAGCAAGCGTTTGAACTTTTTGGGAAAACCCGTTTGTTGAACCAGTTTTCATACAATATGCACCTCTATTTATTCCACGCAAATATATCATAGCACTTTTTTAAAGTGTTGTCAAGTGAAATTCTTAATTTTTTTAAAAATAATTAAAAAACTGTTATCAAAGTTGCAATTGTACTCTGATAACAGCTTATTTACATATTTGAAAACTCTTTTTTTCCTTCTTTAAAAATATCGCCACCGTGACAATCATTAGCCACGATTAAAGGAAAATTTTCAATATAAAGTTTTTTAACTGATTCGCAACCCAAATCCTCAAAGGCAATTACTTCACAAGATTTTATACAATTACAAGCAAGAGCTCCTGCTCCACCTATCGCACACAAATAAATAGCTTTATTTTTATTAACTGCATCAACAACCTCTTGACTTCTTTCGCCTTTTCCAATCATTCCGCCCAGTCCTAAGTCCAGCAGTTCTGGAGCAAACTTATCCATTCTTCCTGAAGTAGTTGGCCCACATGAGCCTATTGGTCTATTTTCAGGTGCAGGAGTTGGTCCAGCATAATAAATAATACTATCCATTATTTTAAAAGGTAATCTCTCACCCTTATCAATAATCTCTTTAAAGCGTTTATGTGCAGCGTCTCTAGCAGTATATACTATACCTGTTAGTAAAATTTTGTCACCACATTTTAAGCTTTCAGATAATTTTTTCAAATCCTCTGTTTTTATTTTACGTGTATTTGACATATGTACCTTCTCTTATTTTTTGCTATATTTCTTTAAAATATCATCATCGGAAAGTAATGGATCTGGCTCTTTGTTTTCCTTTGACTCAATCTCTTTAGTTAGTGCAGTAAGCATATCTAAATCAAAGCTCTTAGAATAATTACTTGGCTTTTGTTTTTCAGCTTCTACTGGTTCTTCTACCTCTTCAACTGGTTCATCTTCCAATTCTTCGACTAGCTCTTCTTCTAGTTCAACAACTGGCTCTTCTTCCGATTCTTCAGATAGTTCTTCTGCAAACTCTTCTTCATTTATATATGATTCTTCCTCAACAACAGCTGGCTCATATGGGGCAGCAATCTCTGCTTCCGCTACTAAAAGAGCTAATTTATCAAGCTCAGCCTGCAAGCTATCCTGTGGACTCATCATTTCTTCGATTTCTTGAGTATCAGCACTATGAACAACCTCTTCATATTCCTCTATCTCATCTTGAGAAATCTCATCGGATATATTTTCTTGTGCAACTTCTATTTCCTCATTGTAATCGTTGTTATTTTTGTTATCCTCTATTGTTAGTTCTGCTAGTGCAGCACCACTTCCTTTCAAGCTATAATTAAAATTTGAATCACCATTTACAAGACCTAAACCTTGTTCTACAAGTTCCTTAGCATTATCTAGCTTAACCATGTTATCGCCAAACAATTCTCTAAGAACAGTTGATATTCTTGTTACACTTTCATCAAGTGCAGTAAATTCTGATTGTACTGAATTTCTTAAATCAGCTGAGCCTTCTCTAATCTTTTCCGCCTCTGAATTCGCCTTAGACAATGTTGATTCAGATTCTTCATTTGCAGTTAGAATTGTCATTTCAGCCTGTTCATTTGCCTGTGAAATAGTAATCTGTGCTTGTGCATCAGCTTCATCAACTGTTTTGGTTGCCTTATCCTGTGCATCCTTAACAATCCCCTCAGCTTGTTCATTAGCTTCATCTAGCATCTGATTTTGTAGCTCTGATGCATCATCTTCCATCTTCTTAGCAGCCTTCTTAGCCTCAGTAACAACCCTATCAGCTGTCTTCTTAGCTTCGATAAATACACTTCCTAAGTCGAAATCGCTTTGTATAGATGAAGATGTATCACTTGTATCTATATTCTCTAGCTTATCCTTTAATTCCTCAACCTCTGTCTGAAGTTCAATAATTTGGTTTTCCTTTTCAACTTCGTCGCTCTCAAAGTTTGCAATTTGAAGTTTTAAAGTGTCATTTGAAGCCATAAGCTCAGAAACTCTGCTCTTACCCTCATCAATTTTAGCCTCAAGTTCTTCCTTGCCCTCGTAGCTTTGCGTCTCCCCAGCTTCTAATGATTCGATAAGTTCATTTTTTTCTTTCAGTTCAGCTTCTAGTTTATAAATGTTCGAATACAGTTTGTCTATATAAGCTAAAACTTCTTTTTTATCAAAGCCACCAAAGTTGACGGTCTTTAAATATACATTCTCAGCCATATCAATACCTCCATAATTATTTATTTCTTATAATTGTAACATACAATTTAAATTAATTCAATAGCTATCTCAAATATGTTAATAAATTTATTGAATATATACAAATTTATTTTTTCTTTTTTAGTAAAAAGAACGCAACAGCACCTGTTGCAGCCACAGAAATCAGTGTTGGAAACCATGTTGCCGCAACTGGAAGACCTGAGGTGTTCATACCATAAAAGCTAAATACCATCGTGGGAATAGCCATTATAATCGTAATAATAGTCAATCGCCACATAACTATATTCAAATTATTTGAAATAACTGAAGCAAAAGCGTCCATCATACCAGACAAAATGCCCGAATAAATATTTGCCATTTCAATCGCCTGTTTAAGCTCAATGATAACGTCTTCTAGCAAATCTTGGTCTTCTTCATAAAGCTTTATTACTCTACCCCTCAATATCTTTTCAAGTGTAATATCATTAGACTTTAGCGAGGTGGAAAAATAAACTAGTGACTTTTCGAGCCCGAGAAGCTGAATTAGCTCTTTATTTTTCATAGAGCCATGAAGCTGCTGCTCCATAGCAAATGAAATTTTATCTATTTGTTTTAAACTCTGCAAAAATCTTGCTGTAATCCTTAGCAAAAGCAGTAGCACAAATCTTGTTTTTTGTTGTGTCTTAAGATTCCTTACTACCCCTGACGCTAAATCAGTAATAATTGAATTTTCTTTAACCGATATTGTGAAAACATAGCTTTCAGTAATAACAATACCCATAGGCATCGTGTAATACAATATGGTGTTTTCGGACTGTGTTTCAGCAAATGGAGTATCCACTATAATTAATGTTTGGTCGTCCTCTATTTCAACACGAGAATTCTCTTCATCATCAAGTGAGGATTTAACAAATCCTTTATCTAATCCAAAATCATTTATTAGCATATGGATTTCTTCTTCAGTTGGCTCAACAACCGATATCCAACAACCAGCTTGTGCCTTTTCAATTGTTATAAGTGAATTGTCATCAGATGTCTTAAAATAATCAATCATGTCTTCCGCCTTTCAGCAGGTGGGACAAGTTTTAATAAACATCCTTTTCGGTGCATGATACCGCCCTGCTAATTTTTATTTTGTTATTATTCTTGTTCCCAAGAGGGTCAGGTTTCATATCGCACCTCCGCACTCATTTTCAAATTATTTTAGATAAAATTAAAGCTTTATCTAACCTATTAATTATACCAAATTTGAAGTTTTTTTGCAATAGCAAAAAAAGTAAACTTTATTTTACATAATTTTTATAGTAAATATAATTCTATCTTATTTCTATTAGTTTTTCACACAATTCAAAAAGGGCAATCAGTTTTCTGATCACCCTTAAGTATGTATTGTTTTTAAATAAAATTAGGAATTTGAAACTAGCTATTTAGAATTCCAAAAATGTTATCATACAAATCTGTGTTTCCAGGAGCCTTTACACCAGCATTCATAAGTGCCTCAGCGTTCCCAGAATCTTCTTTAGAACCATTATCAAAATCAACAAAATCTGAAGCAATAACTGTTACATAAATCTCATCAGTTGCGTCCTCAATATAGTCAACACCAGTGATGATATTTGCATTTGGATCAGCTTCGTTTGTAAGCAAGTCTGTTAGCTCAGCTAGGTCAACTGTTGTAACGTCATCTGACATAACAACGTTAAGAAGCAATCTTCTTGCACCCTTGATAGATGTTTCTAAAAGTGGGCTTGTAATAACCTGTTTTGCAGCATCCTTTGCCTTTTCTTTTCCTTGTCCATGTCCCATAGACATATGTGCATAACCAGCGCTCTTCATAATAGAAGTAACGTCAGCAAAGTCAACGTTAATAAAACCGTCTCTTAAAATTAGGTCAGCAATTGATTTTACACCAGTTTTTAACACGTCATCAGCCATAGAATATGCTTGACGCATTGTGATTTTCGCATCATTATCCATAAGCTTTTGGTTTGGTATAACAATAAGTGAATCAACATTATCAAGAAGCTTTTTAATTCCCTTCTCAGCTTGATCCATCTTTCTCTTTCCTTCAAATGCAAATGGCTTTGTAACAACTGCAACAGTTAGCTTTCCTAGCTCTTTTGCAATCTCGGCAACGATTGGTGCAGCACCTGTTCCAGTTCCGCCACCCATTCCCGCTGTAATGAACACCATGTTACAATCTTTAATTGCTTCAGCAATTTCATCTTTATTCTCTTGTGCAGACTGTTCACCAACCTCAGGATTTCCGCCAGCACCTAGTCCGCTTGTTAGCTTAGGTCCAATTTGAATTGGCTGAGTTGCCTGTGAACGGCTTAATGCCTGGAGATCCGTATTGACTGCCACATAATCAATATTACCCTTGATTCCTTCGGTGACGATACAGTTAAGAGCGTTTCCGCCTCCTCCGCCTACACCAATTACAATAATTTTTGCACCATCGTTGTTCATTAGCACATTTTGAAACATTTTAAAACAGCCTCCTAATTTATTCTTCCTTTTAATTTTTAATATAGTTAATTACTTAATTTCATAATAAAAAATCATGTTGATTAAAGATATTATTATCTTATCATATTTCAAACTTCTTTGCAAGTATTTTTTGAAAAATGTGACAACTTTTTTCCTGTTTCCATTTAAATTTCATAATAAAAGACTAAAACACCATTTATTACTTTAATTTCCCATAAAAAACACCTTATATCGCTTTGTTTCTTTAGTATACTTTTTTATATTTATTCACTATCTCCATTAGCGATATCGTTTTCGCCACTATTTTCATCAAGGGTTCCAGCCTCGCTATTATCCCCATTATTATTTTCATTTGGGAGTGATGTTTCAACTCCGTCAGATGCAATTGCTGACATTACACTTGACGCTGAATGATAGATTAATTTTCCCTCATATGTATCCCCATAGGTTTTCTCAATAGATTCAAGAACCGCTTTTGTATAGCTTAGTTTATAGCTTATATCGTATGAGCTTCCCAATTGGATTTCAATTCGGTCATTATAAAAAAGCTTTATATCAGTTCTATCTGTTAAATCAACCTTATCTATACCATCAAATTTCATGGAGACTAGATTTTCATTAATATCATTTAAAATTCTCGCCTTTAAGCTATCGCTTGATTCAAGCTTAGCATTAGCCACGGCATTCTTAATCTCAAAGCCTGTTACATTTAAAAGTCCATCTTGCGGGGCGGACAATCCAGTTTCAAGAATTTTTCCTGATTCTGAAATTATGCAAAATCCTCCATTATGCTCAAGGTTATATTTAGGTACAGCCTCCACAACTGTAATTAACAGCGTTGACGGAAGCTTTCTTCTAACCTTTACCTCATCGGCATAAACCATTAGGTTAGAAAGGGTTTTTTCAACCTCTTTAACATCTATCTTAAAAAGATTATCTCCCTTTTTAAGTGCAACAGCCGCTAGCATTTGTTCCTGATCATATTTTGTAACGCCTGAAACCTTAAAGGTTTCAACATTAAAAAAGAGAGTTCTAGAAAGTATAATGACAGCAAGCAACACAAACACAACGACCATAACATAGTACAGCGTCATATTTCTTTTTCTTTTACGTCTTACAGGGGGACGAGTATTTCTGCCGCCTGATTTAACATTACGTCTCTGAGCATTGGTTTTTCTACCAGTGGGATTTTGGGGTGGCTTTCCGTTTGGTCTAGGGTTTCTAGGTCTTGGTGGTATATCCCCTCTATTTTCAGCTGCCCTCAAAATTCTCTCCTCAGATACTCGTCGTGGGGAAGAATTCTTTACATCATCATTCATTTTTTTGCTCCTCAATACTTTTACATTGAAATCCTTTTTATATTTGCTCCAAGCTGGCTTAAGCTAGTTTCAATTTTATCATAGCCTCTATCTATCAACTTTATATTTTCTACTACCGTTTCGCCTTCTGCTGCAAGTGCAGCTAAAACTAAAGCAATTCCTCCACGAAGGTCTGTTGATATAACATTAGCTCCATAAAGCTTTTTTACGCCCTCAACCACGGCAACCTTGCCCTCGGTCTTGATATCACAGCCCATTCTCACAAGCTCATCAACTTGACGGTATCTATTTTCAAAAATGTTTTCTACTATTACACTTGTTCCATGGGCTTTTGACAAAACAGCCAGTAAAATCGACTGAGCATCTGTTGGAAAGCCTGGATAAGGCATAGTTCTTATTGTCTTAACTGCCTTTAGTGGTTTATGGCATGACAAATATATATTATCAGAATAAGAGTAAATTCTACAGCCCATTTCCTCAAAAACTGGAAGGACTGCTTCTAAATCTGAAGGTCTAGCGTTATTTAATCGAATCTCTCCACCCGTTATAGCGGCGGCCCCTAAATATGTAGCAGCAACTATTCTATCTGGCATTACAGAATAATCACAACCATGAAGCTCCTTAACTCCAGAAATACAAATTGTACTTCCTCCTGCCCCTGTAATTCTTGCTCCGCACATATTCAAAAAGTTTGCTAAATCAGTTATTTCTGGTTCTCTGGCTACATTTTGGATTATCGTATCACCTTTAGCCAAAACCGCTGCCATCATTATATTTTCAGTTGCACCAACTGATGGGAAGGAAAGCATTATTTTTGCTCCATGAAGTCCTTTACCCACAGAACAGTCTAGCAGTCCATGCTCCTCAACAATTTCCGCTCCCATTTGTTTAAGTGCAGAAATATGCATATCAATTGGTCGTGGTCCTAATTCACAGCCCCCTGGGAAAGAAAGTCTACATTTTCCCATTCTTCCTAGTATCGCTCCTAAAAAAACGATAGAAGAACGCATTTCACGCATTAAATCCTCTGGAACTTCATGCTTTGAAATGCCTGTGGTATCTATTTTTACAGTGTCACCAAAGCGCTGGCATTTACAGCCAAGACACGTTAGAATTCGACAGCTTGCATACACATCACTTAGCTTAGGACAATTTTGCATTGTTACAATTCCGTTTGTTAACACGCACGCTGCCAGCAATGGAAGTGCTGCATTTTTTGCTCCATGAACAGATATTTCACCGTTTATTTTTTTCTCGCCTGTTATCACCAGCTTTTGCATCAGGAATTCCCCCTTAAAATGTTAAGTTATACTCAATAACATCTTATGCAAAAGGAGTTTTTTTGGTTAACAAGGTTTTATCTAACTTTGTCACATACAGCCTTTAAAACGCCGTAAATTCTTTCGTTAGTGTCCTTAATATAGAGTTTTGCAGAATTTTGTGAAAACTCTTTTAGCTTTTCTGGATTTTCTAAAAGCTTTTTCACTTCATTAATAACTCTATCGTTTCCTAAATCTTTTTCTTCAATAACAATTCCTGCACCAGCCTTTTCTAGCACCATACCATTATGGTACTGGTGATTTTCGGCAACCATTGGTGACGGAATTAATATTGCTCCCCTACCCATTGCTTCCACCTCTGCAAGTATACTAGCTCCACACCTTGTTATCACCAAGTCGCAAGCTGCCATACACAGTGGCATGTTAATATATTCCTTAACTATTAGACGTTTATTATTTTTAACTTCTATACCATGCTCCTGTAAATTTTCAATATAATCGGCGTAGCCCTTATATGTACCATAGGAATGTATGTGAGTAACCTTTATATTATTCTCTTGATACCACATTAAAAGCTTTGTTATATTTTCATTTAGCACCCTTGCTCCTAGGCTTCCACCTGTGGAAAGAATACAAATTTCATTTTTATCTATTCCTAGTTCTCTTCTTGCATCACTTTTGGATTTTAAAGAAAAGGCTT
>JAAZIT010000160.1 GCA_012800685.1 Clostridiales bacterium | reverse complement strand
CAGACATCGTTTTAACTATATCAGTTACACCTATTCTGTCATTACGTTTACAAATTAGACTTTTTTCGTCAAGGGTTTGAACTGCTACATCGTAAGTTGCACCAATTACATTAGGTACCTTTGAATAATGGTATTCAACCCAATATGAAAAAAACGTAACTATAGCTAGACTAACAGTAATAGCACATAAAAACGCCCCAACCATATTCTTTCGTTTAGACTTATCAGCCATTTTCTTTCGTTTAGACTTATCAAATATATACTCAACCACTGTAAGAATAATACCTAAAACAGTGGAAGAAAGCGTCCATATCCCTGATATGTTTCCAAAAAATTGAACTAAATTATATTGCATTTTAACCACTCCAAATCTTGTAATAATTTTTAAAATTTTTTATCTTGTTTTCCTTTTTTGCTAAAATTATATTTTTAAATATAATTCTGGTTTATTTAGTAATATATTTTAATAAGTTCTCGAACCTCCATATTGATATTTTGCCAGTTTATCTATTAGCTGATCTCCATTAATTAAATCGATTAAAGGGGCTCCATCCCTTGGTGCTTTTTTAATGCATTACTTGAAAAACGCTTGTAGTTATAAATATCTCTGCCTTGCATTGCCCCTCTAAAGTCACACATTTGACTAGCAGTAACACTTCCTCTATACTTTTCACATAAAAATAATATGAAGACTAAGTATTCCATTTATACTAAGAATACCTTTGCCGTCTTCCCCACCATCAACAGTCCGTCCAGTTACATTGACCTAAATAAATTCACTTTCACGCAAAAGGCGTTGGGTCAAACGTTGAAAAGCATATGCTTCTATTTTAAGTAAAATATCCTTTAATTGTTTACGCTAAAGTTCTAATTCCCCCAGTGAGTAAACTCCATCATCTTCCAAGTTATAATCATTTAAAGTAATATTGTTATGTAAATCCATTGAGCGTAAAGTTTAAACAACTTCTTTTTCATCAAACTTATCATATAATAAGCAATCACCATTAATATCCCATACCCCTCAAGCTAAATTGTCAATTGCACCATATTTTTTTAGCTATGTACATGCCCATGCCAGACGATAAGCTACCTTAGTTCTGTTATCATTTTCTAATTGCAATATTTCTAAAACCCTTTCAGGAAGTTGTATTATTCCTACTACTTTTCATATATCCCATCAATCGCCCCCGACCCTCCTAATTGTTTTATTGCTTTAAAGAGCGTATTAATCATTTTGTCAAAAGGAGGAACCATTTTATTTCTACTCATTTATCTAACCTCGTTATTCATTATATTTTAAATTATTGGTATAATTATATTAGAATTGTATTTTAATATCTACTCATTATCCATATTAATATTATATTTTGGTGGAGCATAGGGGGATCGAACCCCTGACCTCCACACTGCCAGTGTGGCGCGCTCCCAACTGCGCTAATGCCCCGATTGATTTGTAATCTACCGAACACTATTTTAGCACAGTTACCTCTATTTGTCAAGGTGCAGTATTATCTGAAAAATCCAACATATTATATTCAAGCTTGATGAAGAATTTTGCTAAAACTTGATAAACATCTTCATTAAATGGAATAGGCATTGGATATTCAAATGGGTCAATTTCACTTCCCTCAATTGTGACAACAGTTCTTTGAAGAGCAACAGCTAAGCTGTCCGTCTGAAAACCTGAATATGTTATTGTACTTTTAGGGGACACACCTATTGTTACTACTGGTATTTTAGCGTTTTTTAAAAAAGCAACGGCATTAGTATTTTTGCCTAAAACTCCCCCAACAGATTTATTTATTTTAAGCTTTCCAGAGTATGATTTAAATGTTTCGTCAAAAAGAAGAACTGCCTTTTCACAGGCAATGCTTCCAAAGTCTAAACCATATATCAAGTAAATGTTATCCTCTCCACTTTTCAGCTTTAAGGTGGATTTTGAAACTATAGACAAACAGTGTTCTTCTCTTAAACTAGCTACAAGGTTCCGAAAAAATTCCATGCTACCCATTACTATAATACTCTTCAAACTTATCACTCCCTATATGTATTATCTTCATATATTAGGCTATTATGCAAAAAAATGCTTGCAGATATTTCTGCAAGCATTAAACTAATAAAACAAATTATTGGGGAGCTATTGACTCCATAATTTTTAAAGCAATTTTTACTCCGTCGACTGCTGATGACATAATTCCACCTGCATAACCAGCACCCTCTCCGCAAGGATATAGATTTGTTGCTGTTATTGAAGTGCCATTTTCATTCCTAGTTATTTTCACAGGTGATGAAGTTCTCGTTTCAGGGCCTGTTAATATTGCACCACCATCATCAAAGCATGACATTTTTCCACCAAAATACCTGATTCCCACTTTCATAGTGTTTGTAATTTTTTCTGGAAAAATTCCATCTAGTCCACAAAACTCAACGCCTCTACTATAACTAGGCATAACTTTTGATATACTCTTATCATATCTCATAAATCTTTTAACTGATGTTGCTGGAGCTTTGTAAGAACCTTTGGTTTTTGCATATGCCTTTTGCTCGATTTCTCTTGCAAAGTTAACACCGTCTAGTGGGTTATTTCCAAAATCTTTTGGAGTAACTGAAACAACAACAGCAGAGTTAGCATTCTCGCCATCTCTTGCAAACTCGCTCATTCCGTTTGTTACAACTCCACCAGCCTCACTTGCAGCCGGAACAACATAACCACCAGGGCACATACAAAATGTATATACTCCTCGTCCTTCACGGTCTCGATATGAGAGCTGATATTCGCCCTTTGGCAAATATGGATTACCCACTTGCTTTCCATACAAACTAAAATCCACATCAGACTGCTTATGCTCAATTCTAGCACCAACTGAAAAAGCCTTAGGTTCTATAAAAACTCCCTTATCAACAAGCATTTCAAAGGTATCTCGAGCTGAATGACCAACTGCTAAAACGATTGCTGATGATGAAATTTCTTCTCCACCAGCAGTAATTAACTTCACTTCATTATCCTTTATAGAAACGTCTTCTAACTTAGTAGAAAATTTAATCTCCCCTCCAAGTGTCAAGATTCTCTCACTAATATTTTTAACAACATTTCTAAGTTTGTCCGTACCAACATGAGCCTTAGCCTTAAAAAGTATCTCTTCAGGAGCATCAAATTCAACAAAGCGTTCAAGGATATATCTGCACAACGGATCCTTTATTCTTGTTGTTAGCTTTCCATCTGAAAAAGTACCTGCTCCACCCTCACCAAACTGAACGTTAGAATCTGTATCAAGCTCTCCACCATTCCAAAAGCTTGAAACCTTTTGAATTCTATCTTCAACTTTCTCACCACGTTCAACAATTATTGGCTTGTATCCGTATTCGGCAAGAACAAGACCGCAAAACATTCCTGCTGGACCAAAGCCTGCAATCACAACTCGACCGTCTTTTTTATTCTTTGAAATAACAGGATTTAATCTGCTATTTTCCATGTACTTAAGAGCAGGATATTTGTCGCATAGCTCTTTTTCCTTTTCTTGACTTGATAGTTGAACATAAACGGTGTGCACAAAATGAATATTATCCCTTTTTCTTGCGTCAAGTGAAGTTTTATATATCTCGGCTTTTACAATGTCCTCCCTTGCGACTGGTATTCTCTTTAATGCGATTCCTATAACAGCCTTTTCATCTGTCTTTACATTTGCGCTTATTTCACTTACTAAAACAGGCATTTTGTTTCCTTTCTTCATCTAAGATGAATATGGTATTTTTTTATTTCTTAATGGCATAATTTGCTCTTATTTTTTAATGAGCAAAAGTTGCCCTTATCCTTCGATAAGGGCAACTCAATTATACTAATCAGATATTTTTACAATAATTCCATATGTTCCATAGCACCATACATTATTTATTGTTGGAGAGTAAATAGTTACACTAGTTTCATAAGAACCAGCATCTTGTTTAGTCCCCTCCATGTTGTAAACAGCAATTAAATCATCAGCCGTTAATTTATCAATGACATCAGTCGGTCCGAAAATTTGTACATTTGTAATGTTTTCTGTTTTAACTTCAACATTTTTATTTGCCGAATTATTAATCAACTTAATGTGATTTTTGTCAATAGTAAAGTTTTTTGAAGAAAAGCCTTCACTATTAAAATTAACCGTAACATTATTTATTCCGCTATCGTTATTTTGTCCACTATCAAGGTTAATCTCAAATTATTTGTCTTTTAGGTTAATCTGATTTAGATATAAAAATCCAGCAGTTTTATCTTTTATTTCATCAAGGCTTCCGCTTGAAGAAATAGTTATATCTTTTGGTTCAAAGCTATACTTAATTATACTTAAATCAAAATTAGATGGTACCTGTTGTATTGAAAGGGTAAAAGGTACTGTCTTTTGAACATAAATTGGGAACTTAACTGTATATGCACTTTCTGATTGAGAGAGATTTGTCATATCAATTGTTGCTCCGTCCTTTGTATAAAGAACAAGCTGAGTATCTGATGTGGTATAAGTCTCAGTTAGCTTTTGGTTATTTCCATTCACTTGAATTACTGCTCTATCGATCATGTCAACATCCTCTTGAGGACCAGAAATCTCAACAGTTTCAGGTGTAACAGTTGGTTGTTTTAACGTATAACCCTCATCAGCACTAAAGCCAGTATATTCAACCTCTAGCGGAAATAAAGCAGTTTTTATTTTATCAAATGACACGCTTACTCTTGCAGGTGAAATTTTTATTATTTCGCATCTATCATCATGCACTGACTTTACTTTGACATCTAAATAATAGGTTCCCTCTTCTTTAACGGAATCCAAATTTAATGTAGCTATTAAATCATTAGCATTATAGTTACCAATTTCATATCGCATTCCACTTAACCTTACATCAACCTTAACTTCTTGATAGTTAATTGCCGAAAGACCCAGCTCTTCAATATTGGTATTATCCACCTCAAGCTTTACAGGAACATCATAGATGTTTATAGTAATAGTTGGAAAAAGAGCAATTGACAGTATTATCCAAATTATTACGGCAAGAATAATTGAAAAGATTTTTAGAATCAGTGGGTTATTAAGGGATTTAAATAGCCTTACTTTCTGTTTTCTTTTTTCCACTTATTCTTCACCCTTTCCGCTAATGTCTTCTTTTCTTTAGAGCTACCACTCCCATTTGAAACTAATCTATTCTTCAAAAGCTTTCTAAGGCTATCTTTGTTAAAGCCTCTAGTTAGTTCTCCATCCTCAGCAACTGAAATAGTTCCAGTTTCCTCCGATACTACAATAACAATTGCATCTGAATTTTCACTCATACCAATTGCTGCTCTATGTCTCGAACCTAGTTGCTTATTTATTAACTCTTCTTTTTGTGGTTTTGGAAGAAAACAACCTGCTGCTAATATTTTTCCATCTCTTATAATAACAGCGCCATCATGAAGTGGAGTGTTAGGAAAAAATATGTTTCCTAATATAGCTCTGCTTGGCGTACAATTCAATATAGTACCAGTATCAATCTGTTCCCCAAGCCTTGTCTGTCTTTCGCAAACAATTAATGCACCAGTAACGGTTAAAGAAAGCTCGGACGCTGCTTCACAAATAGCTTCAATTGCTTTTGTCCATAAAATTTCGCTATCCTGTATATCTGTACTTCCGAAAACAGAAAAATCAATCATTTTGGTTCTTCCCATTTTATCAAGAATTCTTCTAATTTCAGGTTGGAACAAAATAATAATTGCAAGAATCCCCCAGTTAAATAATGTCCTTAACAAGAATGTCATAGTTTTTAACTCGAACAAATTAGCTACCATATATGCAATACAAATAATAGCTATACCCTTGATTAGCTGTTGGGCTCTTGTTTCTTTAACTAGCTTAATTCCGTGATATATTAAATAGGAAAGAATTGCCATATCTAAAATATCTGGAATAGAAATAGATCTAAAAACACTTATAAACGCACTGAATATCTCGCTTATATATTCAAACAAACAATTCACTTCCTCTAAAAAACTCCATAGTATTAATTATGGATACTCATATGATTTATTTTAACACAATTAGGTGGTTTAATCAAGTATATTTATAAATATTTTCCCACTGTACACAAATTTTCTAAGCTAGTCCGTTTTTAAACTTTTTCACATCTTTTGCATAGTATATTCTATATGCAATTTTATAAATAAACAAAACGGAGATTGACTATTATGCAAAAGACAATTATTGCCCTCTCATCTATAACTTATGCTATAAAAGCAAAAAATCTGCTTAATTCATACGGGTTTAACTGTGAAATTGTCAGAACTCCTAAAAATCTTGGCAGTGGCTGTGGCTATTCAATTAGAACAACCAATGATCCTAATGATATTCTAGCATATCTAAAATCATCAGGAATAAAATGGAAAGATTATGTTACTATTTAATTAAATACAAGAGATTTTGATTGACTTCAAGCATAGCAAGGTATACTAATGTTTTAGTTAATCATGGCTTTGAAATATGAAAGGAATGAGTTAATATGGTTAATTTTGATAATTCCGCAACAACTTTTCCAAAGCCCAGTGGAGTATCTAATGCTGTTGCTAGAGGAATTACAGAATTTGGAGGAAACCCTGGAAGAAGTGGACACGCAATTTCAATGAAAGTTTCTGGTGCTGTTTATTCAGTAAGAAGTGCGGCTGCCGATTTTTTTGGAGCTGAACCTGAAAATGTGGTTTTCACTCTTAATGCCACTATGTCACTAAATATGGCCATAAAAGGAATAATGCAAAAAGGTGGACATATTATTATATCATCAATGGAGCACAACGCTGTGGGACGTCCAGTTCATGCACTTTATTTAAAGGGAGTCATTGACTACTCCATTGCTGATGTTTCCGAAAACGATACACAGACAGTTAAAAATTTTGAAAAACTTATAAAGCAAGATACAAAATGTATCTGCTGTACAATTGCCTCAAATGTAACTGGTCGAATTCTCCCCTATCACCAAATAGCAGAACTTTGTAAAAAAAGAGGAATTTGCTTTATTGTTGACGCTGCACAAGGTGCAGGAATTTTACCACTAAATCTATCTGACGGTTTTAATTTTATTTGCACCTCTGGTCACAAAGGGCTATATGGTCCAACTGGAACAGGACTTTTAATATCAGATGGAAAATATCCTCTCACTACAATAATTGAGGGTGGTACAGGTGCAACCTCAGCAGAACTTAAGCAAACAAGCTTTTTGCCTGAACAACTTGAGAGTGGAACCATAAATACTGTTGGTATAATGGGTTTAGGTGAGTCTCTTAAATTTGTAAAAAGAGTTGGCGTGAATAACATACACACCAAAGAGCAAAAACTTTGTAATCTTTTTATCAAAAACATTTCTAAAAACAGAAAAATAAAAATATATCGTGATTCAGGCAACTTTGCACCTATTGTTTCATTTAACATCGAAAACTATTCATCATATGATGTAGCAAGTATTTTAAGTGACAAAGGTTTTGCTTTAAGGGGTGGACTTCAATGTGCTGCAATAACACATAGATTTTTAGGAACAACTCAAAGTGGTATTGTTAGATTTTCACCAGGATATTTTAACACTCCACAACAGGTCATGAGACTT
>JAAZIT010000159.1 GCA_012800685.1 Clostridiales bacterium | reverse complement strand
ATTTTTACTATTAGATTTTCCATTACATTAATAAGTACTTCTTCAGTAGGCATTTTCTTTAACATTTCAGAAAAATGTCTTGCATCAATAATAAATTCTCCTCTATCATCTGATTTAACTGATATTCTTGTTTTAATTCCTAGTTCTAAATCATATCCAGTTAGCTCAAGTACTCCATTTTCAAGTTTAAGCTTTATACCCTCAAGTGCTTGTATTGTAGTTTTGTCAGATACAGCTTTTGAAACATTTATAATTGCTTCGTAAATTTCTGATTTATTACAAATCATTATCATAGCGTTTTCCTCCATTATATTTATCGAGTTTTAATTATAGTTGCTGTTGTCAACAATATAATTATGTTTAGTTTTATTTAGATAGATAATTTCTATATATATAAATAATATCTATATATTATTATTAGCAGTAGTAGTAGGGAGCGCTAGAAACATGCAAAAGTGGCGCAAACCCATGTTAATTACGGTTTTTTTGTCAAAGGCAATTAAACGAATATTGATATTTGTTAGTAGCTTTTCAAAGGTCTTAAAAATTAGAAGTTGAAAGTTTGAAAAAACCGCTGTTGAATCGCAAAGAAATTTGAAAAATTTGTTGAAAAGCATCAAAATAATTTTATTTCAACAAAACTTTAAAACTTTAAAATTTTTGTTGGTTTTGAAAACTATATATTAAGCTTAAAAAGTCAAGCTGTATAAGGATTTAGAAATTATAAAAAGTTGAAAACTTATTTAGCTTTTACTAAAATAGTAATTTTTAAATATTGTAAAATTAATTTTAAATGTTGTGAATTTTACAAATTTCTCTAATTTTAAGGAAATTTAAAATACTTTCAACATCATATTAGGTCGTAATTTAGTGTATATTTAACTTAAAGTTCTTTTAAATTTTTCATAAGGTCATCAACACTAGCTCTTAAATCAGGATTATTTTTAATCATTCCAACAGCATCTTGATAGCTAATGTTTACAGTTGAGTGATTTCGCTTTAACTCAAGCCCAATATCTTTATACGTCATGCCCTTTGTTTCTCTAAGAACATAAATAGAAATTTTTCTCGCCAGTGATATGGAAGCATTTCTATTAGCTGAACGAATGTCAGCAGCAGTTACACCAAAGCTATTCGCAACTTCATTAAGAACATTGTCAACAGTTATTTCGGATGGTCTATTTTCAATTAGAATTTCTTTAATAACCCGTTGGGCCATCGATATGGTAGGTTTTTCACTCGTATAAACCGTAAGAGCTTTTATTTTTTTTACCGCACCCTCAAGTTGTCTAATATTAGTTTTAATTTTTTCGGAAATTATTCTTGCTGTTGAATCATTAAGTTCAAGATTTAAAAGTTCGGCTTTTCTTTTTACAATAGCCATTCTTGTTTCAAAATCTGGAGGCTGTACGTCAACCTGAACGCCAAGAACAAACCTTCCTTTAATTCTGTCATCAAGTGTTGACATCTTTGAAGGAGGAATATCTGAGGTAAGTACTATTTGTTTTCCTGCATTGTATATTTCATTAAAAGTATGAAAAAATTCTTCCTGTGCCGAATCTTTTCCTGCAATAAACTGAATATCATCAACTATTAGGAAATCAGCGTTTCTATATTTTTCATGAAAAGCAACCATGTTTCTTAAACCGATTTGCTTAACCAAGTCATTTAGAAATGCCTCGCCTGTTGTGTAAATAACATGAAGCTCTGGGTTTCTTTTAGTTACCTCATGCTTAATTGATTTAACTAGATGAGTTTTTCCTAACCCAGAATCTCCATAAATAAACAAAGGATTAAAAACATCCTTCGTGTTCATGTCGTTTGTATCGTTAATTCCAGCAACAGCTGTAGAAAAAGCATAAGCTAGTTCGTTTGATTTTCCTTTGATAAAAGTGTCAAATGTATATTCATATTTTGCATTATCAATGATTTGGTTAAGCTTTTTTTCCTTAACCTTCATTTCCTCTTCTTTAGTTTCCTCTTGCTTAACACCAATAACAATATCAACATCAAAACCGAGAGTCTCTAAAAACGCTTTTTTTATCGTTTCACTGTAAATATCCATTACAGTTTTTTTAATAAATTCGCTACTTGCATATAAATAAGCAATACCATTTTCAAGCTTGTTCGCCTCTAAAACATTAATCCACATTTTAAATCCAAGTTCACTAACTTCTTTATCGTTAGAACAACAAAGCTTTACACTTTCAAATATATCTTTGAAAGAATCCATTTCAGTAATTTCCTCCTTAAATCTATAAAAGACAACATTAATCCACCATAAAACATATTGCATTAATTATACAATAATTTTACTAAAAAGTCAATGATATATATATTATAAATAGTACTGCTTAATAATAATTTAAACATAAAAAGCTTGTATTTTTTGACGAAATTTGTCTCTTAAATATTTTATAAAATAAACTTTAAAAAGATACTATTTTGTGGTAAAATAAAGAGGTATCATTTATTTTAATTATAGGTTTACAATATAAGTGAAATAAAAAATAAATATAAATTATTATTATGAAAAAGTGGCAACTAAAAAATACTATATGTAGATAAAAAAAATAAAAATAACCGACATATAGATTTTAAGATTAAGACTATTATTTTTAGTGGGTGAAACAGGTATTTCTAGTTAATTTTTAAAGTTAAAAATTTGTGAATACCCTTGACAAAACCCTTTATTATAAGTATAATATTATATTGCAGGGGTTTCTAATGAGATAAATGCATGTATTTTAGAAATCCGACAGACACATTCGGAAGGAGGATACGAATAATGGTAAGAACATATCAGCCTAAAAAGCGTCACAGAAAAAAAGAGCATGGCTTTATGAAAAGAATGGCTACAAGAAGTGGCCGTAAAATCTTAGCTCGTAGAAGAGCAAAGGGTAGAGCTAGACTCACATACTAAGATACGCAGACGACCACCCTACTATACCAAGTCACATGGCTGGTTGGTATTGGTGTGGTCTTTTTTGCTATTTATGTGAAAAAGAGATATATAATAAATAAGAAATAGCGCCAAAATCCATAAGTTATAGGAAATAAATACAATCAATAGTTTAAAATCAAATGTTGAAAGATTAAGCAGGAGTGAAGTTATGCTGTTTACTGTACCCTTAAAAAATGATAAGGATTTCAGAAGAACCTATAGTAAAGGAAGATTTTCTGCTAACAGTATGATAACAGCTTATTTTTTGCCGAACAGACTTTCTGTAAATAGGTTAGGAATAACCACTGGTAAGAAAATTGGTAATGCGGTTAAGAGAAACCGTGCAAAAAGAATAATCAAAGCCGCTTATAGACTCAGTGAAATAAAATTTCCTATAGGCTTTGACATAGTGTTTGTCGCACGTCCAGATATTGAAGAAAAAAGTGCTATAGACATTGAAAAATTTATTAAATCAAGACTTTTAAAGGAAATTAACAAGCCTTTTAAAAATAAAGCAGCTTCTAAACAAAATAAAAGTAAGAAATAATTATGAAAAATATTGCTATGTTTCTGATTAAAATATATCAGAAGTTAATAAGTCCATTATTCCCCAAAAATTGTAAATATTATCCTACCTGTTCCCAATATGCTTTTGAGGCATTTAAGAAACATGGTTTTTTCAAAGGGATAATTTTGTCTATTTGGAGAATTTTAAGATGCAATCCTTGGAGCAAGGGTGGGGTAGATAAAGTTCCTGAAAAATTTTATATTTTTAAAAGAAAAAGAAACTGCTGAATTAAAATCAGCTTAATTATATTACCTAAAAAATTATGTCTGTAATACGGAGGAATTTATAAATATGGGAGCACTATTTGACGTTATAGCAATACCTTTTGGTTATATTTTAAGGTTCTGCTATATGCTATTAAAAAATTACGGCGCAGCACTTGTTTTATTTACTTTTATAACTAAGGTTATAATGTTTCCCCTTAATGTTAAGCAGCAAAAATCAACAGCAAAAACTGCAAGACTTAGCCCACAAATGGAAAAGCTTAAAAAGAAATATGGAAAAGACCAAGCAAAATATAATGAAGAAGTAACAAAGCTTTATTCTGAAGAAGGAATTTCAATGACTGGTGGATGCCTTCCACTAATACTTAATATGCTTCTTTTGTTTGCAATGATTCAAATTATTTATGCTCCACTTACCCATATAACCAATATAAATAAAGATAAAATTGACAATGCATCAACACTTGTTACAAATATGATGACAGTCAGCACTGAAATTAAAGAAAACGGCGACGATAAACAAAATACATTTACTGAAATTAAATCACAAAATGGTGATGTCTATGATGTTCTCAATAATAAGGATAAATTTAAAAATACAGCGAAGCTATCAGAAAAAGATTTAAAAGAAGTTATTTCTATTTTTGATGAGAATGAAGGATTAGATGAATATTTTTCTGATGAGAAAAAGGTTACACCAAACCTCAAATCAAATCCTCAGCTTTTAATATTTAGAATTGTTGAAGACGGACAAGGAAATTTCTTTGATCAAGAGGTTAGAGATGCCACTAATGAAGTAAACTATGAAGTTTTTGGAATTTTCTTGGGTGACTATCCAAGCTGGTCAAGTATTTTAGTACTTATTCCAATAATTTCTCTATTAGCACAATTAGTTTTGACATTTGTTTCACAGCATTATACCAAAAAGAGCAACCCAAATGCACCAAAAATGGGTGGAATGAACACGTTTATGTATGTAATGCCGTTAATTTCATTCTTTATTGCATTTAATTTCCCTGCTGGTATTGGTTTGTACTGGATTGCACAATCTGTATTTGGACTATTACAGGTGGTTGTGGTTAATAAAATCTATACACCTGAACGTATTGATAAGCTAAATGAAGAGGACAAGAAAAAACGTAAGAAGAATGGTAAAAAGTCATTTATGGAAAAGGCTTTAGAGGCTCAAAACGCTAACCCTAACGCTTCTAAGTCAATTGCCACATCAGATGTTGATGATGACGATGAAGAAATAGATCAGAAGAAGCTTTCTAAAAGTGAACAGAAGGAACTCCAAAGAAAGAAACTAAATGATGCCAGAAAAAGAATGGCAGAAAAATATGGTGACGATTATAAAGAGGATTAGGAGGATGGAATATGAAACAAATATTTACAGCAAAATCAATTGATGAAGCTAAGGAGTTAGCAGCAGCAGAATTCGGTGTTGCAATAGGAAAAATTAGGTTTAACATATTAGAAGAGCCAAGAAAATCACTTTTTGGTAAAATAAAGGGTGAAGCTAAGGTTGAGGCTGAATATGAGCTAACTAAAGCGGACGTTTCAGTTAATTATATTCTAAAGGTTTTAAAAGCTCTAGGAATTACTAATGTAAAGGCACAAGTTAATGAAATTGAAAATGGTGCAGAAATCGAGCTAATTGGCGATGATATGCAATCATTTATAGGAAAAAAGGGCGAGGCTCTTGACAGCCTTCAGTACCTCTCATCTTTAGTTTGTAACAAGATTGACAGAGAATATTATAGAATTTCAATTGACTGTGAGGGTTTTAGAGCAAGAAGAAAAATTCAGCTTGAAGAGCTTGCAAAGAAAATTGCAACTAACGTTAAGAAAAATGGAAGAACCTCAGCACTTGAGCCAATGAACCCTTATGAGAGAAGAATTGTACATGGTGCAGTTTCAGAAATTGAGGGAGTTTCATCTCGTTCAGTTGGTGAAGACCCATATAGAAAGGTTTTAATTAGCTCAACTGAAAAGAAACCTTATAATAGAGATAAGCGTGAATCAAGAGGACCAAGAAACAATAATAGAGGTGGTACTGGCGGAGGAAGAAAAAATTCCAACAAAACCCCTAAGCCATTTGATATTACGACTTCTTTCGAAAAGGATTATAAAAAGCCAAAGCCAGAGGACAGTATGACAGGTACAGGGCTTTATTCAAAAATCGAATTCTAAAAGTGCTAATTTGATGATATTTAACGCCCCTGAATTATTTCAGGGCGTTTTTTGTTGTAAAATATTCAGTTATCTGTTAAAATAGAACTTAGGAAATGTTTAATAGATAATTTTTGAGAATAGAAATCAAAAAAATATAGTAAATAGCTTATAGTCAAAAGTTAATAATTATTTTCTAAAAGTAAATACGAAGAGCGAATAGTAAATATTTAAAAGTGAAAATTAACATTAAATATCTAATAATTAAGAGATAAAATATAATATTAAATAGCTGAGAGTTATAGAAAAAATAATATTAAAACTAAAAACAAATGGCTAAGAATAATATTATAATAAAAAATAAAAATTAGAGTTATAAAGTAATTATAAAAATGCTTTATAAATTAAATGATAGGTGGAGAAAATATGTCAACTATTGCAGCGATTTCAACTCCTAACGCAGCTGGAGGAATATCGGTAATTAGAATAAGTGGTGAAAATTCTATAGATGTGGCGACTAAGCTTTTCAAAATGAAATCCAAAACAGTTGACGCTATGGAGCCAAATACTTGTGCCTATGGAAAAATATATAATGGAAAAGTCGAGCTTGATGACGGCATTGTAACTGTTTTTAAAGCTCCAAATTCTTATACGGGTGAAAACATTGTTGAAATTTCATGCCATGGTGGTATATATGTAACGAGACAGGTTTTACGTGCTATCCTTGAGAATGGTGCTAAGCCAGCTGAAGCGGGAGAGTTTACTAAACGTGCCTTTCTTAATGGGAAGCTTTCACTAACACAGGCTGAAGCAGTTATGGACCTTATTTCAGCAAATAGTAAACAGGCTCTTAATTCTGCTGTAAATGCTAGAGAGGGAAAAATGTTTAAGCTTATAAAATCAGTATCCGATAAGCTTTTGAAAATTTTAGGAGAGCTTGCGGCATGGGTGGATTATCCAGAGGAGGATTTGCCTGAGGTCGAGCCTGAAGCCTTAAAAAAATCTATTTCCGATTCAATTAATGTAATGGAAAAAATCCTAAAAAATTACGATTGTGGAAAGATTTTTCGTGAAGGCATTGATACAGCCATTATCGGTAAAGCAAATGTTGGTAAATCAACATTGATGAATAACCTTTTGGGATTCGACAGATCAATTGTAACTGATATTGCTGGAACTACTAGAGATATTATTGAAGAAACAGCAAGGGTTGGGGATCTTGTTTTAAGGCTTTCTGATACAGCTGGAATTAGAGAGACAAAGGACGTTGTTGAAACTCAAGGAATTAATCTAGCACGAAAAAAGGCAGAAACCGCACAGCTTGTTATTGCTGTTTTTGATAGCTCTGAAGAATTGGATAAACAGGATATGGAGCTTTTAGATATTATCTCTGATAAAAAAGCTATTATTATTTTAAATAAATCCGACCTTGAGCCAAAGGTAACAAGAGAAACCTTTGATAAATACTCTAAATATGTATGTGAAATTTCAGCTAAAAACGACCTAAAGCTTGAGGAATTAAGCGCTATGCTAAATGATTATTTCTCACTAACTGATTTTGACTCAAATACCGACGCATTCGCCAATGAAAGGCAGAAATTTTGTGCCGAAAACGCACTTAAATATTTAAGGGAAAGCCTTACAACAGTTGAAAGCTGTGCAACTTTTGATTGCGTGACAGTTACTCTTGAGACTGCTTTGGATTCCCTTTTAGAGCTTACAGGTGAAAGAGTTTCAGAAGCTGTGGTAGCGGAAGTTTTCTCAAAATTTTGCGTTGGAAAATAGAATAAACTACCATAATATAATTGTGTACTATGTTTTTATTATATTTAATATGATAAAAAGCTTATTTTAATTTATGAAGCTACCAACCAGTGTTGATTTTATATTATTGAAAAGAGAGATTTTAATGCCAGACCATAAGCAAAAGACTAACGTTATGAGGATTTTGGATAAGGAGAAAATTCCTTTTGAGCATATTCTTTATGAATCCGACGGTCAAATTGACGGAATCCATGTGGCTCAAAGACTTGGAATTCCCTTTGGACAATGTTATAAAACCCTAGTTACCTTTCTTAAGGATAAGACAGGTAAAGCCTATTACTTTGTGTTTTGTATTCCAGTTGATAAGGAGCTTGATTTAAAAAAAGCAGCGAAAGCCGTTGGTGCAAAGTCAGTTGATATGCTTGCTGTAAAGGATTTAGTAAAAATCACAGGCTATATAAGAGGTGGATGCTCTCCTATCGGAATGAAAAGACAGTTTAAGACAGTAATAGATAAGTCAGCTATTTTGCAGGATACTATCTCCGTCAGTGGCGGAAAAATTGGCGTTCAAATTAAGCTTTCGCCAAAGGACTTAGCGAAGCTTTTAAATGCAGAATTTCACGCAATAATATTATAAAGATATATAACCATAAAGAATATATATAACAAATATAACTAAATATAATAAATTGTTCCATGTGGAACGAATAAGAACTTTAAAGGAACTGATTTTATGAATTACCTAGATAATTATGATGTAGCAGTAGTTGGTGCAGGACACGCTGGAGTTGAAGCAGCATTGGCGGCGGCACGGCTGGGCATGAAAACCGTGCTTTTTACAATATCTCTTGACGCACTAGCTAACCTTCCCTGCAATCCATCTATTGGTGGTACTGCAAAAGGACATCTAGTTAGAGAAATTGACGCACTTGGTGGAGAAATGGGTAAGGTAGCGGATAAAACCTTTATCCAAAGTCGAATCTT
>JAAZIT010000158.1 GCA_012800685.1 Clostridiales bacterium | reverse complement strand
CTAAGAAGGTTGTTATTTCAGCTCCAGCTGGGAATGATCTTCCAACAGTTGTATTTGGTGTTAACGAGGACGTTATTAAGGCTGAGGATACAATTATTTCAGCTGCTTCATGTACTACAAACTGTTTAGCTCCTATGGCTAAGGCTCTTAACGACCTAGCTGAAATCAAGAGTGGTATCATGGCTACAATCCATGCTTACACTGGCGACCAGATGATTCTTGACGGACCTCACAGAGGTGGCGATCTAAGAAGAGCTAGAGCTGGCGCTGTAAATATTGTTCCTAATACAACAGGTGCTGCTAAGGCTATCGGTCTTGTAATCCCTGCTCTTAATGGAAAACTAATTGGTGCTGCACAGAGAGTTCCTGTTCCAACAGGTTCTACTACAATTCTAACAGCTGTTGTTAACGGTACAGTTACTGCTGATGAAATCAATGCTGCTATGAAGGCTGCTGCTGATGATTCATTTGGTTACAACACAGATATGATTGTTTCTTCTGATATTATCGGTATCACATACGGTTCATTGTTCGATTCAACTCAGACAATGGCTACAGCTATGGATAACGGTACTACTCAGGTACAGGTTGTTTCATGGTATGATAATGAAAACTCATATACAAGCAACATGGTTAGAACTATCAAGTACTTTGCTGAACTTGCTTAATTTCTATAGATGAAATAATTAACACCGTCCAATTTGGGCGGTGTTTTTGTTAAAATTAATTGCATACAGTATATATTTAAATAGCCTCAATATAATTATTGTGATAGAGTTTGTATATATATATTTTAATGTTGAAGTAAAATGAGATAATCTTAATTATATTGTACTATGAAATAACCGTCAAATTAGATTAGTTTAAGGTAAATTAGCTAAGAAATAAATAAAAAAATAATTACTATTATTAAGTTCGCGTAATTTGGGATTGCTGTAAATAGGTTTAACTATAATGCTTATCTTGTTGTTAATAAAGACTATTAAAGCTTTACAGCGAGAAGTTATAAAATATCTAATTGAAAATATAAAAACAGGTTTGAGTTAACAACTTAAACCTGTTTTTATATTAGTTAAGAGCATGCACGCTATAATTTTATCTGTTATGGAGCTTATTGTGTTCACGCTGAAGTTCTAATAAAAGGTCATGAAATTTCCAGCTTTGATTTGAGGCAGTTACACCAGCTTTTAGGTCGACATTAAGATTTCTTTTTCTAATTTCTGAGAGAAGATTATTCATTTTTGATCTATCTATTCTGCAAAAAATTAAACATTCGCTATCCACAGGGTTAGAATTAGAAAATAAATCATTATTTTCCTCAAAACCATTCCATTTTAGGAGATACCCTAACGTTTGCCCACACATGTCTTCCTTTATCTCGTTAAATTCTATGCTATATTCATTCATAAGCTTTAATAGCTCATCTGATTTTTGTTTATCTATGTTGTAAAATAAAACCTGTTCCTTAGGCTGTGAAATTCTTGCTTTCATATAAAACCCTTTCTGTCTAAAAGTTTATTGTTATAAATATTGATTGTAATTAAAATTAGTAGTATAATAAAAGTAATATACATTATAAAATATTAATTGGCAGTATTTGCAATAATTATTCCAACCTTTGAAAATAAATATGATAGAAGATTAGAATCAATATTAAACACATCACTTTTTTTAGTAGCTGTATCATTTTCAAATGCCGTATATTTAACGTAACATTCTGAATAATCACTATTGTAAAAGAACTGTCCCTCAATAAACTTGTTTTTAATTGCATAGTAATTTACTGGAACAAGCTTTTTTGAACTTTGGATATCACTTTTTATTAAGGAAAGAAACTTATTAAAATCCTCATAAACATAATTAATACGCTTACTTTTTAATTCCGCAAGCTCATTCTTTGTATTTGTCTTAGATTTTGAAGTAATCTTAATAGGACTTTTTCTGAAAAGATTAAGTATTCCCAACTTTATTCTCCTTATCGTTTAAATAAAGCTTCTCAAGCTTTTTAAAAATAGATGTTCCAAAAACTCCACATAGAACTCCAATGACTGCGCCACATATAATATCTGTAGGATAGTGTACATGAAGATAGCTCCTTGAAAGTGTTATCATGCTTGCAACAAAATATGCAGCCATTCCACTTTTTTTATTTTTTGCAAAAATTGATGTTGCGGCTGCGAACGACGATGATGAATGTGCAGAAGGAAAGCTGTATCCATAGGGTGCATTAATAATAAGCTGAATTTCTTTATTTTTAATAAATGGTCTTGCGCGTCTTACAAGGTTTTTAATTATGACATTGCTACATAAAAAGCTAAGTCCCATACTTAAAATTATAGTAACTCCCAGCCCTCTAGTTTTTTTAAAGCAAAGCAAAATAAAGGCTATACCAAACCATAGGTAGCCATTGTCACCTAAATAGGTTGAAATTTTAAAAAGCCAGTCAAAAAAACCATTTTGAATTGAATTAAGAAAGTTTAAAACCGAATTATCAAAGGTTTGAACGATTTCCATATAAATCTCCCATCATATAAATGTGGTTATTGGTTAAATTTAAAATATATTCCATTTAAAATAGCATAGCTATGGCTAAGGTGGGGGAATATACTATTATAGTTTGCCCATTTAATTTTTATTTAGTTAATGACTATAAATTTATTTATAATTATACCACCAATATATAAATTATTCAACATCAATTTACTATTTTTTAGTAAGAAAATGTTATAATAGATAATGGTTTTAAAAGAAAAAAGCAAAATACTTTAAGGGGAAAAAGATGTTTAAACTTTTTAAATATTTAAAAAATTATAAGCGTGAGAGTATACTAAGTCCTTTATTTAAGATGATTGAGGCGACTTTTGAGCTTATTGTGCCTATTGTAATGGCAAAAATAATTGATGTGGGTATTGCTGAAGGGGACAAGTCTTATATCTACAAAATGGGTGGCATTTTAGTGCTTCTTGGTATATTAGGTCTTGGCTGGTCGCTAATAGCTCAATATTATGCTGCAAAAGCCTCTATGGGATTTGGAACAGCACTAAGAAATGACTTGTACAGTCATATAAATACCTTATCCCACAGTGAAATTGACAAGATGGGAACATCATCACTAATTACAAGAATGACCAGTGATATAAATCAAGCTCAAACTGGTGTAAATATGTTTTTAAGATTGTTTTTAAGATCACCATTTTTGGTTGCAGGTGCAATAGTCGCTGCTTTTATTATTGACGTAAAACTGACAATTATTTTTCTTATTGCAACACCTCTAATCGCTTTGGTTATTTATATAGTAATGTCAAAGTCGATTCCATATTATAGCAGTATTCAGAAAGAAGTGGACAAGGTTTCTCTATTAACTCGTGAAAATCTTACTGGTGTAAGAGTAATACGTGCTTTTTCAAGGCAGGGCGAAGAAATGCAGGAGTTTGATGAAACATCAAACAGCCTAATGAAAACTCAAGTTTTTGTGGGAAAGATATCCGCACTTTTAAATCCAGTCACATATATT
>JAAZIT010000157.1 GCA_012800685.1 Clostridiales bacterium | reverse complement strand
ATTCATGTTGTCGGAGGCTGAGGAAATAAAAACAACTGGAACATTCGAAATTTTCCGTATTTCACTACACCAATGGTAACCATTAAAAAAAGGAAGCATTATATCCACCAGAACCAAATGTGGATCGAATTCAGTGAACTCACTTATGACATTATTAAAGTCGCTAACGCACTGAACCTTATGCCCCCAAAGCTCAATTTCTTTTTTCATGGCTCCTGCCATTGCTGAGTCGTCCTCTATTATAAGTATTTTATACATTTAAACATCTCCAAAATTAAATTATTATCTATCTTTTTCAGTTTATCATAAAACTATTTAATTTACAACTAACAATTTTCAAACAAAAACTAAGTTATTTAAAATTTCACTTCCCCAAATCTAAATGATTTAGTTTATATTAATTAACAATAAGCATGTATTATGCAGATTATAGATATAAATAAATTGGTATTTTAAATATAAACTTTACTATTCTCTATTATACTATTTTTGTGACAAATGTCACATGAAATGTTGACACTACTCACTTACAATATTAAAAAGTTTGTATTATAATTAAAACATAACATAGAGGAGGTAATATAAATGGAAAAAACAGTAGTAAAAATAGAAAACCTAGTTAAAAGATATAAAGAGCTTATTGCCCTTGACCATTTTAATCTTGATATTAAAGAGGGAGAGATTTTTGGACTTCTTGGTCCTAATGGTTCTGGAAAAACAACTGCAATAAATTGTATTTTATCACTTCTCACATTTGATAAGGGTAGCATTGAGATTTTTGGCAAAAAGATGACACCAACAAGCTATGACATTAAGCGTGAAATAGGAATTATTATGCAAAACGTGGCTGTGTTCGACGAACTAACTGTTTATGAAAACATAGATTATTTCTGTGGTCTTTATATTAAGGACAAGGCAACAAGAAAGCAATATGTTCAAGAGGCAATTGAATTTGTAGAGCTTGAACACTTTGTTAGATTCTATCCTAAAAAGCTTTCTGGAGGACTTTTAAGACGATTAAATATCGCCTGTGGAATTTCCCACAAGCCAAAGCTTATTATCCTTGACGAGCCAACTGTTGCAGTTGACCCACAAAGCCGTAATAAAATTCTTGAAGGAATTCAAGAGCTTAACAAAAACGGTGCTACCGTAATATATACCTCTCATTATATGGAGGAAGTTGAACAAATTTGTACTCGCATTGCAATTATTGACAAGGGAAAGAACATTGCCATTGGAACTAAAGACGAGCTTAAGAAAATGATTAGAAACACCGAAACAATTACTATTGAGATACGAGATATTAAAGATAGCGTTGTCAATGAAATGATTCCACTTCCACACGTTTATGAGTCTACATATGCCGATGGAATCTTAACAATTAAGTGTAATGGTGGAAAACACAACCTAATTAGAGTTCTTGCTGTTCTTGAAAAAAATAATGTTTCATTTGGAAGAGTTTATTCAAAACAACCTACACTAAATGATGTTTTCCTTGAAATAACAGGTAAAGCACTTAGAGATGAGGAGGTATAATATGTTCCTTCACCATTTTAAGTATGAATTTTTAAACCTTATTAGACAAAAAGATACAACATTTTGGCTATTAGTATTTCCTTTTATTTTATCAACGTTTTTTTATATTGCCTTTGGAAATTTGTCTGAACAAGAATTTAATGTTACAAAAATTCCAGTTGCTATAGTCGAGGAGAAAACTAATGAGACATTTAATACCGTTATTAATCAAGTTTCTACAGGTGACGAGGCACTCTTTGATGTGAAATATACTGATGGAGAAAAGGCACTAAAGCTTTTAGAAGATGAAAAAATATCAGGAATAATTTATGTTGACGAGAAAATAGACTTATCTGTTGCAACAAGTGGTATTAAGGAGACAATAATTAAATCGTTTCTGTCCCGGTACAAAACACAGGAAACCATAATTACTGAAACAGCAGCCACAAATCCAGCACAGCTTCAATCTTTAATTAACGCTCTTTCTAAAGAAATAAGTCCAAATAAAGATATACCAATTTCAAATAATGAGATTGATATATATTCGCAATTTTTTCACAACTTAATAGCAATGGTTGCTCTTTTAAGTATGACATGTGGTATTTCCATTGCAACAGGTAATCAGGGAAATCTTTCACCAATAGGTGCTAGAAAATGTGTTTCGCCAACCCCTAAGGGTAAATCAATGTTAGCCAGCTTTACCGCCTCATATCTAGTCCAGCTTATATGTGTATTTTTAGTTACAACATACATCATTTTTGTATTAAAAATTGATATGGGAAATAAATTGGGATTTATCTATCTTTCAGGTGCATTAGGTACACTTTTAGGAATATCCTTTGGATTCTTCTTTGGCTCGATAGGAAAACTTTCAGAAAATGTAAAAATAATGATTTCAACCGGTATATCTATGTTCCTATGTTTTTTAAGTGGTCTTATGGTTGGAAATATGAAGGGTATTATTGCAAGTGTTTGTCCAATTATCAATAAATTAAACCCAGCCGCAGTTATTTCAGATATGTTTTATTGTCTAAGCATATATGATGATTTAACAAGATATATCGAAAAAGTTATTACCGTGTTAGTTATGACAGTAATATTTACATCAGTCGGATTTCTGCTCACAAGGAGGAAAAAATATGCAAGTATTTAAGACATATATGAAGATTTTTAAAAAGACAATGCCATCTGCATTAATATATATAGTTATCTTTATCATCATAGGTTTTCTTGTTAGCTCCTCTTCGTCAGATGTTATGAGTTTTAAAGATACATCTCTTGATGTAACCGTTGTTGATAATGACAATACTGCTGCAAGTAAGGCACTAAAGGATTATATAGGTTCTAAGCATAAACTAATGGATGATAAGAAAAATAAAGATGAATACATAGATTCACTATATTATAATATTACCGACTATGTGCTTATTATTAATAAAGGCTATTCAGAAAATCTTTCAGCAGGTATAACCGACAATCTTTTTCAAAACTATAAGCTTCCATCAAGCTATGAGGTTGCTTTTATTGAAAACCAGCTTGATGAGTATGTTAGAGTTGTAAACTCATACACTGTTGGTGGATTATCAATTGATGAGGCAGCTTTAAAACCACTTGAGCTATCTAAAGACCCCGTAAATGTTAAAGTAGTTAATTTTACAAATGAATCAGATGGAGATATAAATCCTGCACTTGTATTTTACTATCAATATTTGGCATATATTTTGCCTGCAGTATTAATTATTGGCGTTTCAGCCGCTCTAATTATTATGAGAAAAAAAGATGTAAGAAATAGAACAAATTGCTCATGTGTATCAAATTCAAGTCAATTTTTCCAAACTATGCTAGGCACATCTATTGTGGTTATTGGTATATATCTTCTGCTAACAGTAGTAGCATTTATAATCTACGGCTCCGATATGCTAAGTAAACCGGTATTATTAGCAATGCTTAACGGTTTTGTTTTCCTTATTATTTCGATGATGATTACACTATTAGTTTCAATTCTTGCAAAAACTCAAAAGGTTGTTAGCATGGTTGCAAATACTATATGTTTAGGAATGTCATTTTTGTGTGGAGTATTTGTTCCTCAACATTTTCTTAGTGATTCGGTACTAAGCTTTGCTAAATTCTTTCCATCATACTGGTATGTAAAAGCCAATAATATGATTTTTGGAACATCTAGCGAAATTTTTACAATGAATAAATACTTTACTTATGTTGGCATTGAGGTTGGCTTTGCTGTTGCAATTCTTTGTGTAACGTTAATGATTTCAAAGACAAAACAAAAATCTAAAGCCATATAAAAAATAAGGACAAAATAATATCTGTCCTTATTTTAGTTAGCTATCGTTAAAGTGATAGACAAATTTCTTAGGCTGTGTTAAAATAATAACTGAATAAGATTTTAAGAAGGAGGGGTAAT
>JAAZIT010000156.1 GCA_012800685.1 Clostridiales bacterium | reverse complement strand
TTCCAATACTCTCATTCGTATCTAGCAAATCCTGAATTGTTGCGCCAGGTCCAGTGACACCCTCTAGTGTTCCGAGAATGTACTGAAGTTTTTCACCCTCTGCGTTAATAATATGGCTGAGACCAAGCTCCTCCATTGCAATTGATGACAGAATTTGATTGACAGCATCGTCTCTTGTAATGTCAGGATTGTTTGGAAATGTTGGTTGAGTCAATAAAATTACCTCCTGTTATATATTTTTTATTGAATTGAAGCTAAATTACTTTTTAAAAAGTGATTTAGTCTTTTATGGTTTTGCCTAAAGTTACAATCACACATCATCGCAATAAACATGTGATTTTGCAAAATTGCTCATTACAACTTTTTTGTCGCATTCAATATCTTCGTTTTCACAGTTGCAACAAGGAAACACATAATAATTCTGAGTATCATTATACACGAAGCAATCACAATTGTGACGGTGACAGTGACACTCGTTGCCGCATTCCTTATTGTCACATGAACAACAGTTTTTACAATTGTGATTATTACAATGATTACAGCAAGTTTTGTCGCAAGGCTTAGGCAAATATGCAAGCACTTTCTCCATCTTGCTTTTCAAAATAATTTGATTCTGCAAAACAACTTCAAGCATTTCTTTAACACTGTTATTTACAGATATTATATCATCAGTATTATTTGAGCAATTAGATATAATGTGCTGTATTTTTTCGCCCTCAGCATTAATGATATGACTTAGAGCTGTTTCCTCTAAAGCTATGGAGGCTAAAATCATATTTAGAGCTTGTTCCTTAGTCAAATTTGGATTTGGCTCTGGCAAACTTGGCATTGACATTTTTCACCCTCCTTTCATATTATATTCTATAATATGAAAAAATGTTAATCAGTTAACTAGTTAACTTTTTAATTAAGAAATAAAGGTTATAAACTAATATTTACCTCTCTCTTATTCTATTCAAAACTACAAAAAACGTGCTTTGTATTTTAAAGTCATCTTTATTTTTTATTATTTAACCATAATTATATTAATATTTCTTTCTCATCATAACCTTAAATGGTAAGCCTAGTTTTATGCAATTTTCTATTACGTATCTCGTTCCACGAGATTTTCCATCCCAAAAAGCTAACACATAATCAGTATTTTTAAGTATTGTAATATTACGCTTTAATGGTGCATACTTGCCAAACTTTTCATATTCGGGTAAAAACTCTGTCAATTTAATGTTGTTAGTTAATGCGTATTCACGTGCACAAGTATCCACTCCTTTTGCACCACCGATAATAATTTCAGTTGTATTTGGTGGTAGATAATCTCCTAAATTTTTTACTACTATACTTCTTGAACCAATAATTGCAACTTTCATTTTTAAAATCCTTTCACTATATTGCCACCATTATAACACCTTTTTGGCATTAAATCAATGAAAAGTAGTATAATATATCTAAAAAGTGAAAGAGAGTGTATTTATGTCTGATGAAATTTTAAGGTACACGTTGCGAGTGAACAGGAAATTATTTCAAAAATTTCGTTATGTTGCCGATTATGAGGGTCGCTCTGCAAATCGTGAAATCGAGCAGTTCATTAAGCACCGTGTCAAAGAATTTGAAAAAGAGCATGGTGAAATAGAGATTGATAAAGATTAAGAGCATTTAAATGCTCTTAATTTATTTTATAATTTTTTACCATATAGCTATAGCTAACATAAGTATTAATATTCTTATAATTATATTTTAAAAGTATACTTATATTAAGATATCGAGGTGATTTTGTGAGAAATAAAGATAATAAGCATATTGGAATAGAAGTTGATAAGGAATTACATTATAAGCTTCATTATATTTCTAAATATGAGGGACGTTCAGGTAATGGACAAATTCTATATCTTATACGAAAGTGTATAGAAGAATTTGAAAAAGAGCACGGTGAAATAGAGATTGATAAAGATTAAGAGCATTTAAATGCTCTTAATTTGTTTTACAAATTGTTATTTAATATCTAGCTATTGTTACCATAATACAAATATACTTAAGGTCGTCAGAAGTCCTACTTTTTATAGGTTTCTATTGACTTTTTGTTGATTTTGGGTTATAATGTTTTGATATATAACGATTTAAAATTGAACGGAGAGAGTGTTAATGGAGATAAAGCGATATAAACACGATGCTAAATTTTCCTATACCTTAGGAATGGCCCTTACTATAGAATTAATAAAATGCCAAAAAGATAGAATACAAAAAATATATATTCACCCTGATTATGTGGCAAGAGACAATACATATAACATTTTTAATATTTGCCAAGAGGAAAATCTTCCCTATGAGATTAACCAAAAAGTATTTAACCGTTTGTCTACTAAGGGTAATACTTATGTAATTGGGGTTTTTGAGAAATATGATGCAGAAGTGGAACAAGAAAAGCCACATATTGTTTTGGTGAACCCTAGTGACTCAGGAAATTTGGGTACAATTATACGTACAGGTTTGGGATTTGGCTTTAAGGATTATGTAATTATTAGACCTGCTGTTGATATATATGACCCAAAAACAATTCGTTCTTCAATGGGTGCTATTTTCCATGTTCAATTTTCTTACTTTGATACCTTTGAACAGTACTTGAAAATCTGTCCAGCACATAAAATATACTCCTTTATGTTAGATGGAACAATTAATTTAAAGGAAATAAAAGAGAGACCAGATACACCATTTTCCCTTGTGTTTGGAAATGAGGCAGCAGGACTTTCGGATTATTTCCATAATTACGGAGAAAGTATATATATTGCACATAGTAATGAAATTGATTCTCTAAATTTGTCAGTCGCCTTTGGTATTGCTGCAAATGTGTTTTCAGAATAATGTATTATTAGTAACTATATAAATGTAATAGCATAATTAGTTAATAATAGAATGTAAAAAGCAAATATAATAAGTGGTAATTGATAATAAAAAATAAAAGCTCAAAATGGGTTAACATAAAGAAAAAGCTCAGTAAAATATAAAATAAAAAAACCTCCTACGGTAGAATCAAAAGAAACTACCATAGGAGGAATTTTTATGCCCTAAGAACATCGTCATATTTAGAAATACTAAAACGAAATATTTAAACTTAAATTTTAAGAAAAGACAAATAGAAAAATGATAAAAGTAAGTATTTTAAAGAAAATAACTAAAAAGCCTTGACAGATTTATGATTAAAGATATTTCCAACTTAAATAGGCTATTTCTAGTATTTTTTATTACATATAGTCTTTCTGTAATTTTTCTAAAAACTTTGCTGTGGCTTTAGAAAACACTTGATACTTTTTCCAAATAATATATAATTTAGCTTTTAGAGGTGGCTCAAATGGTTTAAAGGATAAAAAACTGTCCTTACCTGTATAAACTAGATTATCAAGACATAATGCCGAACCAATTCCTTCTTCAACCATTAATGATGCATTGTATATAAGGTTGTAGGAGGCTATTATATTAAGCTTGTCAGACTTATCTCCAAGCCAATAAGAAATTTCTTTGTGATTAAGGGCTTGTTTCGAAAAGAGTAGGGGAATTCCTAATAAATCCTCTGGCTTTATTGAGCCGTGGGTGGAAAGGGGATTGTCCTTTCTTATTAATAATCCCCAAGTGTCGGTGGCTGGTATTTCTATATAGTTGTATTTGCTTAAATCGGTTGCACCAATTAAAATACCAAAATCCAAAAGTCCTTTATCTAAACGTTCTATAACATCATCTGCATTTCCACTAAAAAGATTATACCTAACATTGGGATATAGACAGTGGAATTCATGTGCTGTTTCTGCAATAAGCCTCATTGCTTCCGTCTCGCCACTTCCAATATATATTTCACCGCTTATAACATCGTCTGGCTTGCTAAGCTCCGACTTGGTTTTTCCAACTAGTGTTACAATTTCTTCTGCCCTTTTGCGAAGTAGCCTGCCATTTTCAGTGAGTGTAATTTTGCGATTACCTCTAATAAAAAGACTGTGTCCTAACTCTTCTTCAAGCTCTTTAATCTGCCTTGAAAGGGTGGGCTGTGATATATGTAAAAACTTTGCTGCACCAGATATACTTTCTTCTCTTGCGACAGCTAAAAAATAACGTAAAACTCTAATCTCCATACTAACCCTCCTATTTGATTTAATTGTATCATCTTCTGATATGCTTTGCAAGCATGAGAGGGTATTTAATATAAGTATTTGATATGTGTGTAAAACTGTATTATAATATATATAGGAAAGAGGTGATTTTTTTGACAAATAGTATGAAGCAAGACGGTGCTTTAATAGAAAATTTAGAGGATTCTGGGTGTAGTAAGAAATTTATTAATAGTTACTTAAGTTTAAAAGAATCTGAAAAGACCGAAGAACAGATGCTAAATCTATTATCAAAACATAGGGAAAAATTGCTTCAATCCATTCATGAGTTTCAGATTAAGATAGACTGTCTTGACTATCTCATTCACAAAGTAAAAAACGAAACGCCTTAAGGGGGAAAATATGAATATTTTAGTTTTAAATGGAAGTCCACGTCCAAATGGAAATACCGTTGCAATGATAAACGCATTTGCTGATGGTGCAAAAAAAGTTGGAAATGATGTAACAGTTATAGATGTTTGTAAGAAAAAAATTGCAGGTTGTCTGGGCTGTGAATACTGTCACACTAAAGGCAATGGAGATTGTGTTCAAAAAGATGATATGACTGAGGTGTATTTGGCTTTAGAAAAAGCGGAAATGTTAGTACTTGCATCACCAATATATTATTGGGGCTTTACTGGTCAGCTACAGTCTGCAATTAACCGTATGTATGCAGTTGGAAAACCAAAAATGCTTAAGAAATCGGCACTTATTTTAAGTTCTGAAAGTCCTGATGTGTATGAAGGTGCAATTTATGGTTATAAAAATTCATTCCCAATATATATGGGACTTGAAGATATGGGCATTTTTACAGCAAATGGCGACCAAAACAAATCAGAAGAAAAACTAAGTGAGTTAAGGGCATTCGGAGAAACCCTTAAATAATTAATAAAAACCCATAGTATGATGCCTTCTGCTGTTCCAATGGCTAATTATGCTTTATAGTTGAGATATGCTTGATGGTATCGCAGAGGGTACTTATATAATGGAGGGTGGATATAAGGTACTTACAGATTAAGATATAATTCAAGTGATAAGAGAAAGTATGTAATAATAACTATGTGATAAGGAGAAAAAACCATGAACTTACAGCAATGTTTAGATTACTTAAATAGTGGTAGAACTGTAAAAGGTGGTTCTGAAGTGCACAAATACATACATAAGCTTAGCCAAGAAGCAATTAGAATTTGTATGGAAATCAATAACACTCATCATTCCACAAACGAAATTCGTGTATTGATGAGTGAACTGATAGGGAAGCCAATTGATGAGACCTTTGTGTTGTTTCCACCTTTTACAACTGATTGCGGAAAGAATATAACCTTTGGGAAAAGAGTCTTTATTAATTCTGGGTGCCGTTTTCAGGATCAAGGAGGAATTGTTATTGGTGATGATGTTTTAATTGGTCATAATGTTGTACTTGCAACATTGAACCATACCATTGAGCCAAAAAACCGAAAGGATATGATTCCTAAACCAATTATAATTGAAAGAAATGTTTGGATTGGAGCAAACGCAACAGTTTTATCAGGTGTTACTATTGGCGAGAATTCAGTTGTTGCAGCTGGTGCAGTTGTAACTAAGAATGTAGCCAAAAACACCATTGTTGGTGGTGTTCCAGCCCGAATTATAAAAACCATTGAGGAAAATGAGGAGAACAAGAATACTGTTAGGGAGAGGCAATAATGATTCAGGATATTTTACCATACCAATTTGATAATACATATAAAGATGTTAAACCAGATGCTGAGTCTTTTCTTGTATTTATTAAAGAACAAACAATTTTAGTTAAACTAACAGAGGAAATAATAGAACTTCCAAAGCTTAGTGAAATTCCATATGAGAAATTACATAAAACATACCTTTTTTCAATTAGTAATAGTAAATTTTTTCTAGCCGATTCTCTAGCTAACTCTGATAATATTACAGCACTTATAGAAAATGGATATAATTTTTACAATATCTCAATTCTGCGTAAATATAATCCAAAATGGTTGGGATTTGCAGGTGTAACAGCATATCAGCTAGGAAGCTGGTATGATAAAAACCGTTTTTGTGGGAGATGTGGGGCGACTTTAAAAAATGGAATAGATGAGAGGTCACTTCACTGTGAAAATTGTAAACAGATTATTTACCCTAAAATCCAGCCAGCCGTTATAGTGGCTGTAACTAATAATAATCGTATTATATTGACAAAATATGCAAATAGAGAACATAGCAAAAATTATGCTCTAATTGCAGGATTTGCAGAAATTGGAGAAAGTATTGAAGAAACCGTCAGAAGAGAGGTTATGGAGGAGGTTGGAGTTAAGGTAAAAAACATTCAATATTATAAAAGTCAGCCATGGGCTTTTTCTGATACACTGCTTCTAGGATTTTTTTGTGAATTAGACGGTTCAGATGAAATAGTAATGGACACTAATGAACTTCGTATCGCAAAATGGGTGACTAGGGCTGAGCTTCCGTCAAAGCAAGAGGATATAAGTCTTACCTATGAAATGATGTTGAGATTTAAAGAAAGAGGCTGGAATTTTAATTCCTCCCATTAATAAGAGAAAGTAATTACCATTTAAAGTAAATGACTAAATGGTATTATAATAGTTCTAAGAAACCTGTAAAAAACTTTTTTCCAAACTTCATTTTAACAGGTTTATATTTTGAGCCATAGTCATAAGAACCATTAGGATAT
>JAAZIT010000155.1 GCA_012800685.1 Clostridiales bacterium | reverse complement strand
TTTCACCGAATTCTTTTTCGATTACTTTTCTAGGAGCTTTCCCTTTTCTAAAACCAGGAACAGCAATGTTTTTCTTTGTCTTTAGATAAGCTTTTTGAAGTGCTTCCTCAAAAGCATCTGCTGAGATTTCTATCTCAAGTTCATAAGTATTTGCATCAATTTTGTTAGTAGTCTTTAGACTCATTATAATTTCCTCCGTATATTTTTAATATATCTTTGCTATTATATCATATTGACAATGATTTTTCCAGTATTTTTTTATAAATTGTCATTTTGCACAAAATCAGTAATATCAAGTGGAGCAAAATGTAAATAATCACTTGAAATAAGTTGATAGTGGATTCCGTCGCTAACTCCGTTAAAGGCATTTTTACATCCTCTTCCGTGAATATGCCCGTAAAAACAGTGTTTTATTCCATATTTGTGCAAAACCTCTAAAATTTCCAAATTTTGATCATTTGCAAAAATAGGGGGATAATGTAAAAAAACAATTGGTTTTAAATCTTGCTTTAAAGCGGATTCAATTGAAAAAGTTAATCTTCCTGCCTCGCGAAGTAAAACTTTTTTGTCGGCAATAGCATTGGTTTCATTTATCCAGCCTCTTGTACCACAAATCCCTAAATTTTCATATTGATAATGATTATTGTGTAATATATTAATGCTAGAAAAACCTTTTTCGTTAAAAAAATTTGTCATTTTAGAAACTGTATTCCACCAATAATCGTGATTACCTTTAGAAATTATTTTTCTACCAGGAAGATTATTTAAAAATTCAAAATCCTTTTCAGCTTCCTTAAAATTCATTCCCCAAGAAATATCACCTGGAATAACAACAGTATCATTTTCTTTAACAACCTTGCACCAATTTTCTTCAATTCGTTGCATATAATCATTCCAACCACCAAAAATATCCATTGGCTTGTCCACTGATAACGATAAATGCAAATCTGCAATTACAAATAATGACAATAAATTTTCCTCCTGTATTTATAAAGCATTCACTTTATTTCCCATTATAATTTGTACCGTTGCCGTCAATACTATAGTACGGGCAAAAGTCCGAAAGATAGGAGAAATAATATGGAAAATAAAATTAATGGAATCAGATGTGATGTAAGTAATTGTGTTTACAATCGTGACGCTAAAGAGTGTGTTGCAGGAAAAATAGACGTATGTTCTTGCTGCAATGCTCCTCATTGTTCAGATGAGACTGCTTGTAAAACATTCCAATCAAAATAATTACTTTTTTATCACAAAAGTTAGCCGCCAGTTTCATAGCTGACGGCTACATATTTTTTATTTAGATGTTTAATGATTTAATAACATAATTTATCATTTCATCTTTTTCAATTAAAGAACTAAATCTAACTTTTTTGTCCTTAAGTTCAGAAAGTGAAGCAGGTACTTCAAGCCTTGAAACCTCTGAAAGCTTGTCAACAAGCTGGAATTCGTCAGAGTTTTCGTCATAACAGCCTAGGCCGTCAAGAACACTATTTGCAAATTTATAAGGACTTGCAGTTGAAGCGATAACAGTTTTTAGCTTGTCACCAGTTTCCTTAACATAGTCTTGATATACCTTTACTGCAACAGCCGTATGTGTATCACAAGTGTATGAATATTTGTCAAAAATATTCTTTATACATGTTTTCGTTTCAACATCATCACAACATCCAGCATAAAACTCGTCGTTGAGGATTTTTTTAACTTCATCATTAACAAAATATTTGCCCTCCGTGCTAAGCTTTCCAAACCACTCACAGATTTGTTTGTCATCGTCACCTGAAAGATGATATAGAAGCCTCTCAAGGTTAGATGAAATTAAAATATCCATTGATGGTGAAATTGTTGTGTAAAACTCTCTGTTTCTATTGTAAACACCAGTTTTAATAAATTCTGTAAGAACATTATTTGAGTTAGATGCACAAATAAGCTTGTTAACCGGAACACCCATTTTCTTTGCATAATATCCAGCTAAAATATTTCCAAAGTTACCAGTTGGAACAACAATGTTAATCTTGTCGCCCATTTTAATCTCTTTATCTTCAACAAGCTGTGCATAGGTTGATACATAATAAATTATTTGAGGTGCAAGTCTTCCCCAGTTAATTGAGTTTGCTGATGAGAACATTAAACCATTTTCATCAAGTTTTTTAGCAATATTTTCATCAGTAAAAATAGCTTTTACTCCATTTTGAGCGTCATCAAAGTTTCCCTTAATAGCGCAAACATTAACGTTTTCGCCCTCTTGTGTAGCCATTTGTTTCTTTTGCATAGCTGAAACGCCGTCTTCTGGATAGAAAACCATTATTTCAGTACCCTCAACGTTTTTAAAACCATCGAGAGCTGCTTTACCAGTATCACCAGAGGTTGCAACAAGAATAACAACTTTTTTATCAAGTTTAATTTTCTTAGCAGAAGTAGTTAATAAATATGGAAGAATTTGAAGTGCCATATCCTTAAAAGCACAAGTTGGACCATGCCATAGCTCCAGCATATAAGTGCCATCAAAAAGATGTGCTATGTCAGCAATGTTTTCAGATTTGAAATTCTTTGTATTGTAAGCATTGTTAACGCAATAAGCAATTTCAGTCTCAGAAAAATCAGTAAGATATTTTGAAAATACAAAAGCAGCTCTTTCAGCATAGCTCATTTTCCCTAAATTAGAAATATCATCAAAGCTAATGAACGGAATCTCGCTTGGAACAAAAAGACCACCATCCTTTGAAATTCCTTGAGCAATTGCTTGAGCAGATGTAACATTAACACTGCTATTCCTAGTGGATTTGTAATACATATAAGTACACCCTTCTTAATTGTTATTTGCTAGCATCAAATGCACCAGCATAATATTTTAAATTTATAACCTTGTCATTATCAGCCTCAACAATAGCCACATCAAACCTAAAAATGAAGTTGCCTTTTAGAGTTGAAATAAATCGCCTTGCAGTTTTAATAATATTTTTCTTTTTACTATAGGTTATGCTATCCTCACCTGAAACTAAGGAATCAGGCATTCTAGTCTTAACCTCTACAAAAGCAATTATATTATTTTTCTTAGCAATTATATCAATTTCTCCGCCTCTTATTGTGAAGTTTTTCTTAATTATTGAGTAATTATTACGCTGTAGAAAATCACAAACATAATTTTCCCCAAAATAACCAATATTTTTTAAATTACTTCGATCCATTTTTATTAAGTACCTTTTTTAGAAAGCTAGGTCTGTGATATTCACATATACCATGCTCTTCAATCATTTGATAATGTAGCTTTGTCCCATAACCTTTGTGTTTAGAAAAATGGTATTCTGGAAACTCAACATCAATCTGCCTCATGTATCTGTCTCTTGCAACCTTAGCAAGAATAGAAGCTGCCGCAATGCTTTGAGAGTTAGCATCACCTTTTATAATTGTCATAGTTTCGCATGAAACCAAAGGTGACTTGTTTCCATCTATTAAAGCAATCTCTGGAACTTTCTTAAGCCCCTCAATAGCCCTTTTCATAGCGAGCATAGCAGCGTTTAATATGTTGATTTCTTCAATTTCAGCTATACTTGAGGTGGCTATAGAATAATCAGAAGCTTTAGAAATTATTTCATCGAAAAGAATTTCACGTTTTTTTTCTGATATCTTTTTGCTGTCATTAATTCCTTCTATTATAACATTTTTGTCAAAAACTACTGCCGCTGCATAAACATCTCCTGCTAAAGGACCACGTCCAGCCTCGTCAACGCCACAAAAATAGATGTATTTTTCACGAATAGCATTGTCAAATTCAAATAAATCCGTCATTATTTTTTATCCTCTTTAGGTATTTCTAGTGAAAGCCTTCTAAGCTTTCCGCCCCTAAATTCGTCAATTACAGTAATAGCAGCTCTTTCTGTGTTGATTTCCCCACCAGAAATTAAAAAGCCACGTTTTTTCCCAACACGCTGAAGTAATTCATAACCCACAGCACAACCCATCATCTCATCGTCTACAACAGGCAAATTATCAATCGAAATCCCATATCTATTAATAATCAAGTCGGAATAATCAGATAAAAGAAATTCTAATAGCCTGCAAGCTAAGTATTCCATGTCCATTACGTCATCTTTAACAGCACCAGTGAAAGCTAAACGCTCGCCAACAAGCTTGTCTTCAAATTTTGGCCACAAAACACCAGGCATATCTAAAAGTTCAACCTCAGTGCCTAAACTAACCCATTGCTTGCCCCTAGTCACTCCAGGTCTGTCCTCAACCTTAGTACGCTTTGAACCAGCTAATCTGTTAATTAGAGAAGATTTCCCTACGTTAGGAATGCCAACAATCATTATTCTTATTGGTCTTCCTACCATTCCTCTAGCATTCCACTTTTCAATTTGTTCCGCTAGAATTTCTTTTAAAAGTGGTAAAAATTTGTTTACATTACGTCCGCTACGGCAATCCGTAGCTAATGCGTGTATACCCTTTGACGTATAATATGAGAGCCAGCGTGAAGTGATATTTTCATCAGCTGCATCGCATTTATTTAAAAGTATAAGCCTTGGTTTTCCGCCAACCAGATAATCCATTTCTGGATTACTGCTTGCATATGGTATCCTTGCGTCTTTTATCTCAACAACAGCATCTACAAGCTTTAAATTAGACATCATCAATCTTCTTGTTTTCGCCATATGTCCTGGGAACCATTGGATTCTTGATGTTTCGCTCATTTATTTTCTCCATTTCAACTTTTTATATAAAAAACTATTTGTTACTTAACAAAACCTAAATCTGCCCCAATAGAAGAAGAATACCTAACGAAAACTTTTCCTAGTATATCCTTGTTGGGAATAAAACCTATAACCCTACTGTCAGTTGAATTGTTGCGATTATCTCCCAAAACAAAAACACAATTATTAGGAACAACATACTCATAGGTATCGCTAACGGCATCGTAATAAGTCTTGTCAAATATATTAGTATCAGTCATATATTCTTTTATGTAGTCTTCTGTTTTTAGTTTTCCGTCAATATAAAGCTCCATATTATTGTAATCAATTAAAACCTTTTGACCTTCAGTTGCTATTACACGCTTAACAATAGTTTGATTTAAAACTTCTGAATTAATTACAATTACATCTTCGTCGTTAGGCGAAGATAATAAGTGTGTTATCATTAATCTGTCATCATTATATAGCGTAGAATTCATTGAATTTCCACTAACAACAACTGTTCTAAATAAGAAAGTAAAAACCAATATAACAATAAAAACTGATACAACAATGACTTCAAGCCACTCTAAAATACTATCAGCTATTGTTTGTAGAAGGGATGTCTTTGTGTCGTTCTCAGCCATTGTATTCTCCATTCAGTTTATTTATTTAAAGAATTTGAAAGGGTAAATTCTTAAAATTGCTTTTCCTATTATAGACTTAACTGGAACAAAGCCAACCTCACTATTTCGACTATCTTTAGATTCATTTCTATTATCTCCCATAACAAAAACATGATCCTTTGGAACTGTAACCTCGCCAACAAAATCCTGTTGGAGATGAGTTAAATCGTTGATGTAATCTTCAGCAATAGCTTTTCCATCAACATAAACAATTCCGTTGTTAAAATCAATATTAACAGTTTGCCCTTCTGTAGCAATTATTCTCTTAACCAATGTTTTGGTAAAAATCTTGTTTTCATTATTAAAAATTATTATATCCTTTTGCTTAGGTGTATAACCAAGATTTGAAACAATAAGCCTTTCCCCACTATCTAAAGTAGGAACCATTGATTTCCCATCTACAATAATAATCTTAAAAACAAATGAAGATGTAAATAAAAAAACAGGCATTTTAGACGAATTGCTCGATTGGGCTGAGACTTTTGTTTTTTGTTTTTTTATTGCTATATTACTCTTTTCATTTGTTTTTAAGATTATTATTGTAGATGGGAAATCAATGGTTCCTACTTTAGATAGTGGGGAAAGGCTTATTGTTTCAAATCTTGGTTATACACCT
>JAAZIT010000010.1 GCA_012800685.1 Clostridiales bacterium | reverse complement strand
TGGTAAGTATAGAAATTATTGCTCAGCCATACAGCTCCAAAACCATATTTCCTAAATCTTAACATTATAAATACATTTTATCACATTTTATCATAAAAATCAATTATCTTTTAGGCAAAAACAAGGTTTCGATTTTTCGCTTAAATCTAAAAGGCAAGCTAGTTTCAGGCTCAATAGGAAAAACAAAAGCCGACCTAACACCTTTTAAATTAGCGCCCATAATATCAGTAAAAATTTGGTCACCCACCACACAGGTTTCCCTGTGGGAACTTCCGAGCCTTTTCATTGCGTTGGTTATGTCAAAAGTTAGAGGTTTGCAGCCTCTCGGAACAAAATCTAAACCCAGCTGATTTGCAAAAGGTGTCACCCTCTCAGTTGAGTTGTTTGAAACTATAATAAGCTTCATTCCCGCTTCCTTCATCTTGTCAAGCCAATTCAAGCTTCTTTCAGGTGGAACAGGGTTATTGTGTGTCGTAAGGGTATTGTCCAAATCAAGTATCAAAGCCTTTATTCCCCTTTTCTTTAAAAACTTGATAGATATTTCGCCCACACTATTAAATACATAAGTCGGTTTAAAAAACATATTATTCTCCCATAACTATTATTTATCGACTGTTAACTATAAGCCATAATCCGTCGACTACAATTTAAAACTATAAACTATTAATCACTTTAACAATCACAAAAATCTCATTTATATAGAACAAAAGACGGACAATAAATGCCCGTCTTAAATTTCAATTAATATTTACGCTTACGAGCAGCTTCGGATTTCTTTTTACGTTTTACCGATGGCTTTTCGTAGTGTTCTCTTTTACGAACCTCAGCGATAACGCCGTCCTTAGCACAACTTCTCTTAAATCTCTTTAGAGCTGTGTCCAGAGTTTCGTTTTTTCCAACACGAATTTCTGCCATAATCAATTCCCTCCCTTTGTCACCCATGACAGAGCTATCTGGCGAAAACATAAGCAAACCGCATTATTTCTAATACGAATTGGTGAATAGTGAAGGTCTCTTGTAGTTTTTACTACATTAATATGCCCTCTCTCTGTCATATTCACTTAGTCTTTAATATCGCCAGCTATAATTATATTTTTATTATACAATATTTTTACCAATTAGTCAATACCTTTTTTATATTTTGCGAAAATTGACCATAAATTACTTGACAACAATATTAACGAGTCGCCCTTTTACATATATTTCTTTTACAATTGTCTTGCCCTCAGTGGCTATTTTTACCTTATCCTCAGCCTTTGCAAGCTTGAGTACCTCGTCCTGTTCCATGTCAACTGGAATATTAAGCTTTGCCTTAACCTTTCCATTTATCTGAACAACAATTTCAATTGTATCCTCAATACATAATTTCTCATCATATTTAACCCATTCCTGCTTATTTAGAATTAATCCAAAGTTGATGTTAAACATTTCTTCGGTAACATGTGGCGCAAATGGATTTAGCATGATTAAAAAGGCTTTCATTTCTGCGTTGTTAATACTTCCCTGAGCATAAATATCGTTAATAAGTGCCATAAGTGCAGCAATAGCTGTGTTAAACTTAAGCGATTCAATATCATTAGTAACCTTTTTAATTGTTTTATGGAATGAAGTTTCTAGCTTTTTGGTGAACTCATCACCACTAACTAAAATATCTTGAAGCTTCCAAACTCTGTCTAGGAATCTTTCACAGCCCTTAATAGACTTTGAATCCCAAGGAGCAGTTTTCTCAAAATCTCCAATAAACATTTCGTATAGACGAAGACCGTCACCACCAAATTCACCAATAACCTCATCAGGATTAACAACATTTCCCCTTGACTTAGACATCTTTTGTCCGTCCTCACCTAGAATCATGCCGTGTGAGGTTCTCTTCATGTATGGTTCTTTTGTTGAAACAATACCTAAATCATAAAGGAACTTGTGCCAAAAACGTGAGTACAATAGGTGAAGAGTTGTATGCTCCATACCACCGTTGTACCAGTCAACTGGCATCCAGTAATCAAGAGCCTCTTTTGACGCAATTTCGTTTTTATTATGTGGGTCGCAATAACGTAAATAGTACCAGCTTGAGCCTGCCCACTGTGGCATTGTATCTGTTTCACGCTTTGCTTTTCCTCCACAATGAGGACAGGTTGTATTTATAAAGCTTTCAAGAGTTGAAAGTGGAGATTCTCCGTTGTCAGTTGGCATATAGCTGTCAACATCAGGAAGCTTTAAAGGAAGCTCACTTTCAGGAATTGGAACATACCCGCATCTTTCACAATGAACAATAGGAATAGGCTCGCCCCAATATCTTTGACGGCTAAATACCCAGTCTCTAAGCTTAAAGTTAACCTTAGAAACGCCTTTTGCATTCTCCTCAAGCCACTCTTTTATCTTAACCTTTGCATCTTCAACAGACAAATTATCAAGGAATCCACTATTAACCATAATACCAGTGTCACAGTCTGTGAAAGCCTCTTCCTCAACATTTCCGCCCTTAACAACCTCAATAATCGGAAGCTTGTATACCTTAGCAAACTCCCAGTCTCTTGTATCGTGACCTGGAACAGCCATAATAGCTCCAGTTCCATATGTCATAAGAACATAGTCGGAAATAAAAATTGGAATTTCCTTGTTGTTTACAGGATTAATTGCATTAACGCCCTTAAGCATTACACCAGACTTGTCCTTGTTAATTTCTGCTCTGTCAAAATCAGATTTTTTAGCTGCCTTTTCTTGATATTCCTTAATTTCACTTAGATTTTCTAGCCTGTCAGCCCACTTTTCAAGCATTGGGTGTTCAGGGGCAATAACCATATATGTTGCACCAAAAAGCGTATCAGGACGAGTTGTATAAACCTTTAATATGTCGCCAGTTGAAGCCTTAAAGTCAACCTCAGCACCAGTTGAACGACCAATCCAGTTCTTTTGTGTCAACTTAATTTTATCAGCATAGTCAACCTCATCTATATCGTCAATTAATCTTTGAGCGTATTCAGTGATTTTTAACATCCACTGTGATTTAACTTTTCTAACAACCTCTCCGTTACAACGCTCACAGCAACCACCAACTACCTCTTCATTGGCAAGAACAACCTTGCAAGAGGTACACCAGTTTACAGCCATTTCTTTTTTATAAGCTAGTCCTTTTTTGAACATTTGAAGGAATATCCACTGTGTCCATTTGAAATATTCAGGATCAGTTGTGTTAATCTCTCTGTCCCAATCAAAGGAAAGTCCAATAGCCTTTAGCTGTCCCTTAAAACGCTCAACATTGCTTTTAGTTACAACTGCTGGATGAATTTTATTTTTAATAGCATAGTTTTCTGTTGGAAGTCCAAAAGCGTCCCAACCCATTGGCAACAGAACATTATAACCCTCTAATCGTCTTTTTCTTGAAACTATATCCATAGCTGTGTATGGGCGTGGGTGTCCTACGTGAAGTCCTTGTGCAGATGGATATGGGAACTCAACTAGTGCATAAAACTTTGGTTTTGAATAGTCTGTTCCCGCCTTAAAGGTTTCATGCTCATCCCAATACCTTTGCCACTTGGATTCAATTGATTTGTAATCATACTTCATTCTTTATCATTCCTTATCTATGAATTATTAAATAAATTTATACTAAAATCTTAGGCTTTGAACTCCAAAACCTTTAAAAAAATTAATAGCATCTCTATTACGTCGTAGTACACGGTAATATAACAAAGGTATCAATACACAAAGTGGTAAAGTCCCAAACACTGTAATAATTGTAATAACGGCCTCGCCTCTTATATCAATAATAGTTAAAATACAGGAAACAAGGGAACGCAAAACTTGTAGTACAGCCGAAATAACCAAATATTTAATAGCCTTATCTCGTCCTTTACAAAGTATAAAAATAGTAGGTATACTAATGATACACGCAATGATACTCAATACATCTAATGTGCCATAACCTATATAAAGAAAAAACAAGCCACTAAGAACATTAAGTATTGCTACGAATCTAACTATTTTTTCGCCTTTTATAGACGATATAAGAAAGAGTCTTTTTCGCTCTACCTGCTCTTCACTTAAAACTCCGTCATACTCAGTGTAGTCCATGTTATCACCTCTAATAAATTAAATTTCTCTATCTTTTTTTTCGTGTTTTAATATCTTCATGGCATCATTAAAGTCTTTGTCTTTATCATGAAATCTCATAAAATAATTGACAACCGACTTGTTAATATACATAAAATAAGCAAACACTATAAGTACAGCCATACAAATGATAATATTTGCAATAGCTTGGGCAACATAAATATCTGAATGAGCGCCTTCAAGAAAAAGCGTAGAAACAAGTCCAACAAATGAACCCAATGTCTGAATTATTGAAGAAATCATCAATAATTTCTTCGACTTAATTTCAGCAAGCTCTAGCTTTTTATAAATATTGATATTAATAATACAAGCCACTAAGGTAAACAATGCTGAATCTGGTATTCCTATTACTAATAATAGCACGCTTATTGCGATGCAACTTATAGAAATAACTTTAACAATAATAATTCCATCAACAGAAGAATTAACAAATTCTCTTTCAGTTATAGTTTCCTCATCGGTTTTTAAATAATTAGTTGAAGTTTCTTCATTCAAAAAATCTTTTACATTATTGTCCTGCATATTCTCACCTCTTAAATAATCTATATTACTATTTCATCCAAATGATGTATTTAATGGGCAAGCAATTGCACATTTTATTAAATTTTTAATTAAATTTTTATTCTGCTGTTAGATATTGAGAAACGTCTACTTGTTCAGCATCGCTCCAAAGTCTTTCAAGTGTATAAAAATTTCTTGTTTCTTTATAAAATACGTGAATAACAATATCAGAATAGTCGAGTATTATCCAGTTTCCACCTTGATACCCCTCAACTCTTGTTGGTGTAATTCCTTTTTCCTTTAGCTTGAACTCCACCTCATCTGCGAGAGATTTTGCTTGAGTATTTGAATTACCGTTAGCAATAATAAAATAATCGGCAATAATAGTTAAGTCTCTAATTCCAAGAACCTGAATATCCTCAGCCCTCTTTGAATCCAATGCCTCTACAGCAATTTTAATCATTTCATTTTGTGTCATGTTTTACTTTTGCTCCTTTCAAATTTGTGCTATTTATTTCTTACAACATATTGATTGTAAGCTTCTATTGTTGAAATAGGAATAATTTTATTCCTATTCGCTAGTTTTTTTACTGAATATTTTAATGCTTCATACATAACCTTGTCCACGCTTATTAAAGCGTAATTACGCATTTCATCAATGTTTTTATAATCCCTGTCCTCTGAAATTATATCAGCAATATAGATAATCTCCTCAACCAAAGACATATTCGCCCTAGCAACTGTATGATATCTTATTGCGTTACGTATTTCGCTGTCCTTAATGTTAAAAAGCTTGTCAACTAGCACTGCACCGGAGATTCCATGAAGAACTGGCTTTATGCTTTTTTCAGCCTCCGAGACATCTAAATCAGAAAGCTTAACATATTCAAGCTGTTTTTCAACCGGCAATTCTTTAGCTATATCATGAAGAAGTCCTGCTAAATAACACCTGTCAACATCAGCACCATATCTTTCAGCAAGCTTTAATGCTTCTGTTGCAACATTAAGGGAATGCTTGTATCTTTTTTCGGAAAGATTTTCTTCTAAATAGCATTTATATTTTTCAATTTCCTTTTTATCTAAATCTAGCAATTGAACTAAGCACCTACCTAATATATATTCTTTTCCTTAATGTATTTTACTACAATTTCGTCAATATAGCAAGAGGTATCCTTATTATTTTTAATCATGTCTCTAATTTGGGTTGATGAAATTTTAAAAGGCTTTGTCTTTAAAACAATAATTTCGCCAAACTCTCTTAACCCATTAGCCTTAGCCTCAAGCTCGTTAAAATCATTTTCCTCACGAGATACGCACACTATACTGGACATTGAGAGTATTTCCTTGTATCTATACCACTTGTTAAAGGTCATGAGCATATCACTTCCAACAATGAAAAATATTTTATCATTAGGGAATTTTTCTTTTAAATGCTCAACTGTATAAAAGGAATAGCTTTTTTCATTTCTTTTAAGCTCGTAGTCTGAAATTTCAACATTCTGAATTCCTAAAAAAGCAAGCCTGCACATTTCAACTCTGTCTTTTTCACTAGCCAAATCCACTACAGCCTTATGAGGTGGAATTTTAGCAGGCATTATAATAACCCTGTCTGGGCTAAGCTCTTTAGCTACAGCTTTAACAGCATTAACGTGTCCTTTATGAATGGGGTTAAAAGTCCCCCCGTACAAAACTATCGTACCCATTACTTTAGCTTTATAACTGGGTCTTTTGGGTTAGCCTTGTATAGTATTGCCTTTGCCCCAATAACCTGAACAACCTCAGCCCCAATTTTTTCTGCAATTTCTATAGAAGCTTCCTTTGAGGAATACAAAGAATTATCTAAAACCTTAATTTTAACAAGCTCGTGAACTCTTAAGTAATCATCTATTTGTGCAACTTGTGCATCATTAACTCCACCTTTTCCTATTTGAAAAACTGGCTCAAGTGAGTTACCCATTCCTTTTAAGAATGCTCTTTGTTTTGGTGTAATCATATTATTTCTCCAATCAATTATATATTGTCTAGTTAATTAGTTAACTAGTTGGCTAGTTAACTTTTTTATTCTTTCACTTTTTATTTTTATAGTTCAGACATTAGTTTTCTCAACGCCTCAGCTCTGTGAGACACCTTGTTTTTAATATCTGCACCAATTTGTGCAAAGCTTTTATCTCCGTACATGAAAACCGGGTCATATCCAAAACCGTTTTCACCTAGCTTTTCAAAGCCAATTAAACCCTCACATTCACCTCTAACAGAAATTTCCTGTCCATCCTCTTTTATAAAGTGAATAGTACAGACAAATCTTGCCCCTCGTTCATTTTTAGGGATACTTTTTAAGTTTTCTAAAAGATGATTACATCTTTCGGTGTCATTAAGCCCCTCTCCACCATATCTCGCCGAATATATTCCAGGAGCATTGTTAAGAGCATTAACCTCAAGACCGCTGTCGTCGGCTAGAGTTGCAAAGTTTGAAATATTTGCACTTTGAGTATCATTTGCATTACAAAAACTATTTGCACTTTTCGCAAAGGCATAAATTGCCCTCGCTTTAAGTGCTGAATTTTCTTCAAAGGTTTTACCATTCTCCTCAACCTCAAGGTTAATCCCTGCATCTCTTTGAGACACCACCTCATAGCCAAGTGGCTCAAGTATTCTTTTATATTCAGAAATTTTGCCTTTATTATTACTTGCAATTATTAACTTCATAAGTTCTTCCTTTATAATTATTCAAAAAGTGCGTCAACAAAATCCTTTGCAATAAATGGCTGAATATCATCTATCTGCTCACCAACAGTAACTAGCTTAACTGGTATTTTTAAATCATCAGTAATTGAAATTATAATACCACCCTTTGCTGTTCCGTCTAGCTTTGTTAAAATAATTCCTGTGATATCAGCAACCTCATTAAACTGCTTTGCTTGATTAACAGCATTTTGTCCTGTGGTAGAATCTAGTGCCAATAAAACCTCAAGGGAACAATTTTCAGCCTGCTGATGAACTATTCTTGAGATTTTCTTAAGTTCGTCCATTAGGTTCTTTTTGTTGTGAAGTCTTCCAGCTGTATCACAAATAACCACATCAACATTCCTAGCCTTAGCAGCATTTAGTGCGTCAAATACCACTGCAGCAGGGTCAGAATCCTCCTTGTGCTTAATTATGTCAACTCCAGCACGTTCTGTCCAAACCTCAAGCTGTTCTATAGCGGCGGCTCTAAATGTATCGGCAGCAGCAACTAAAACGTTTTTACCTTGATTTTTAAGCTGGTATGAAAGCTTTCCTATGGTGGTTGTTTTACCAACACCATTTACTCCAATAACTAAAATCACAGATGGCTTTGTGGAAATATCAATTTCCTGTTGCTCCCCAAGCATTAGGGTAATTATGTCTTTAAGCTCTGTCTTAATTTGGGATGGGTCTTTTATGCCTTTGGTTTTAACTCTATCTCTTAGTTCGTCACAAATTTTTATTGAGGTATT
>JAAZIT010000154.1 GCA_012800685.1 Clostridiales bacterium | reverse complement strand
TACATGCAAAAGTTGTTAACCTTATGGAGGAAAGTCTTGAAAAAGCAATTAATATCGTTACTAAAAATAAGAAAATTATTATGGAATTACATCCGAAATTAATCGCCGCTAAAACATTAACGGCTACGGATTTAAAAAACTATTTTGATGGGACAGTCGTTGAAGTTCAGGAGGACGAGGAATCTATGTTTGGCTACGATAGCTTACGCGATGAATATGTTGAAATGTAGTTGGAACCATTAGTTCACAGCAGGAATCAAGCACACTCAATAAAATAATGTTTAATGATAAGTGAAAGGAGTAAATAATATAGTTAGACTAGATTAATAAAAAATATATGAAACAAAAAAACAAGCAAAGGGAAATATTTAAAGAAAAATTCAAAGAGTTATGCAAGGAGCACGAAGTTAAACCGGCGGATGTATTAGTTAAATTGGAACTTCCAAGTAATTATGTAACTCTTCTTGGTGTCGTGCGGATTGCAAATTACTTTGGTGTAAGTATTTCGGCATTGCTTGAAAAATAAGAGAGGAATAACACTTAACAAAATCATTTGGTATAATAAAACTAGCTGTCGTTATATGAAACTCCGGAATGAGATATCGTGAAGGAGGAATGAAAGATGACGAACAGCAAAGTGAACAAAGAGTTAGTAACAAGACAACAATTAGGATGGCGAATCTATCAAGCAATTGAAAGAACAGGATGGCCACGTGAAGAGGTTGCAGCAAGATTAAATGTCTCACTACGAACAATTAATTACTGGCAGTCTGGGATCAAACTTCCTGGGCTTCCTAAAATTGTGGAACTTGCAAAACTCTTAAATGTCTCACTCGACAGCCTTCTACTCAACTAGAAGGCTGTCCCTCAATTGTTTTATTAAACCTATTCGCAGTACTCGCGAAAATAGTGATTATTGTTTATGTCAACAATTAAATGAATAATAAAGATAAACAAAAAATTGTATTAAGAAAACTTGATCCAACAACGAACACAATTAATTTTCATTTTTATGACAGTTGTAATTACGCATGTAAACATTGTTTTGTGAATATGCAAAACAATTCTTTAACTTTTGCAGAAGCCAAACAAATTGTTAATATATTAAAAGATAATTATAATTATACCCGCATAAATTTAGCTGGTGGAGAACCACTTTTGTCTCCTTATATTCAATCTCTAATTGATTATATAGTTTTTAAAGGTTTTACGTGCTCTCTTGTCACGAATGGTTCAATGTTAACGGAAGAATTTGTTGAGTTAAATAAAACTAAATTACAAATGATTGGAATCAGTGTCGATAGTTTAAATGACGAAACTAATCAGCTAATTGGCCGTAAGAAAATAAATAACCTCATCCCTGTTTGTAAGAAAATTAAAGAAGTTGGGATTAAACTAAAAATAAATGTTTGTGTACTTTCGTACAATAAGCACGAAAATCTTTCATCGTTTTTACAAAAAGTTAAACCGGACCGTTTCAAAATTTTCCAAGCAATTCCTAGTCCACATAAACCAGATAGCCACCAAATGATCGTAAGTGATAATGAGTTTCTAGAGTTTTGCGCACGACATCAAACTTTTGGCCCAATTTGTGAGAATGATAGTTTTATTAAAGATGGATACGATATTGTCGATGCAGAAGGAGTTTTAAGCAATAATAACTTACGTTTAGGGAAGAGCGTTATTGCGCGGTTACTTTAGTGGGGGAAACTCAGTTCAAACAAACACAATTTTATCTTGCTCTAATGTAGAAACGAAGTAATTCAACTAAAGGTAGAGTCGTTTTACAAAAAAGGGAAAAGAATGAAACTCAACTAGAAGAAGAGTAGGTAGGCTTTTAGTAGAATTCGTTTTATAATGAAACTGTGGATAAGAGAGGAGACAAAAACATGCGAGAAACATTAAATGAAAGAATAAGAAATTTAAGAAGAGAAAAGGGACTAACCCAATTACAATTATCAAAACTG
>JAAZIT010000153.1 GCA_012800685.1 Clostridiales bacterium | reverse complement strand
TCAATAGATCAAAAAACAACATCTAAAAACCCTCGTTCAACAGTTGGAACTGTTACTGAGATTTATGATTACCTAAGACTTTTGTATGCAAGAATTGGTATTCCACATTGCCCAGTTTGTGGAAAAGAGATAAGACAGCAAACTATCGACCAAGTTGTAGATAAAATTATGGAGCTTAAAGAGGGTACTAAAATTCAGATACTCGCACCTATTGTTAGAGGTCGAAAAGGTGAATATCACAAGGAACTTGAGAGCGCTAGAAAATCAGGTTATGTTCGTGTGAGAATTGACGGAATTATTTATGATTTGGCAGAAGAAATTAAAATTGAAAAGAACAAAAAGCATACTATTGAAATTATAGTTGATCGTCTTGTTATAAAGGATTCCATAAAATCCAGGTTAACGGACAGCATTGAAATAACATCAAATTTAACTGGTGGAGTAACTGCTGTTGATGTTATTGATGGTGAACAAATGCTGTTTTCACAGTCATATGCCTGTGCAGAACACAACATTTCAATTGACGAGCTTACTCCTAGAATGTTCTCGTTTAACAATCCTTTTGGCGCTTGTGACAAGTGTACTGGATTAGGTGTTTACAAGAAAATTGATCCTAGATTAATAATTCCAAACAGAGAGCTTTCGATTAGACAAGGTGCTATAAAGGCTAGCGGTTGGAACACTCTTGACGAAAAATCAATTGCAATGACTTATTACAACGCTATTTCAGAAAAATATGGTATATCACTTGATGAACCAGTAAAAAATCTTGATAAGGATGCTATTGGCATTTTTTTATATGGAACTCAAGGTCAAAAGCTTAAACTCCATCGTGAGACAAGCTATTATAAATCAGATTTTTCTTCTGATTTTGAGGGTGTAATTCCAAATATTGAACGCAGATATAGAGAAAGTACAAGTGATTCAGTTAAAAATGATATTGAAAATATGATGTCTGATGAGGCATGTCCTAAATGTCATGGTGAGAGGCTAAAAAATGAATCCTTATCAGTTACTATTGGAAACAAAAACATTACACAGCTTTGTCAATTGTCCGTTGTTGAAGCAATAGATTTTTTTAACAGTTTAGAATTAACAAATAGGGAAATTCTTATTGGCGACCGTATTATAAAAGAAATTAATGAAAGACTTGGGTTTTTAAATAGCGTTGGACTTGAATATCTAACCCTTGCACGTTCAAGCGGAACATTATCAGGTGGTGAAAGCCAACGTATAAGACTTGCTACACAAATCGGTTCATCACTTGTGGGTGTTCTTTACATTCTTGACGAGCCATCTATTGGACTTCACCAAAAGGATAACGACAAGCTAATAGGGACGCTTAAAAAGCTAAGAGATTTAGGAAATACACTCATAGTTGTTGAACATGATGAGGATACAATGCTTGCGGCAGATTATGTCGTGGATGTAGGACCCGGAGCAGGTATTCATGGCGGAGAAATAGTTTGTGCTGGTACAGTTGCTGATATCAAAAATTGTAAGAAATCAATAACTGGTATGTATTTAAGTGGCATTAAAAAAATTCCACTTCCACTAGAGAGAAGAAAGGGAAATGGCAACTTTTTAAGAATAATTGGTGCATCTGAAAATAACCTAAAAAACATTGATGTAAAAATACCACTTGGTACTTTTACTTGTGTCACTGGTGTTTCAGGAAGCGGAAAAAGCTCATTAATAAATGAAATTGTATATAAAGAGCTTGCTGGAAGGCTTAATAGAGCAAAGACTAGACCTGGAAAATTTAAAGAAATTTTAGGTGTTGAAAATCTTGACAAGGTTATAGATATCGACCAATCACCAATAGGACGTACCCCAAGGTCAAATCCAGCTACTTACACTGGTGTTTTTAATGATATTAGAGATTTATTTGCTAGCACAAATGACGCAAAAATGAAGGGATATAACCCTGGAAGATTCTCTTTTAATGTTCGAGGGGGACGCTGTGAAGCTTGTGATGGAGATGGCATTCTTAAAATAGAAATGCACTTTTTACCTGATGTTTTTGTTCCATGCGAGGTTTGTAAGGGAAGACGATACAATCGTGAAACTCTTGATGTAAAATACAGGGGCAAAAGTATACATGATGTCCTTGAAATGACTGTTGAAGAGGGT
>JAAZIT010000152.1 GCA_012800685.1 Clostridiales bacterium | reverse complement strand
TAACATCATAAACTAAAAATATATAAATATTTACCATAAATTATTATCAAACTACTAATTATTGCAATATTAACCAAATAATATTATTAAAGTGCAAAATAAAACAAAATTAAGATATTTATAAAATTTTTCAGCTAAAATATATAAAAGCAGAAAAAATCTTGCAAAACATGAAATAATTGGTTATACTAATATATAGTAATTAATTTATTGATAGTTAATTTTTTAATTTGGAGTGAGAATAATGAAAAACGGTTTTATAAAAGTTTCGGCATGCACGCCTGAAATAAGAGTTGCGGACTGCAATTTTAACGCCGATAAAATAATAGAAATGATTTCTATAGCAAACAAAAGCGAGGGCAAGCTTATTGTGTTTCCAGAGCTTTGCGTTACTGGATATACTTGCCAAGACCTTTTTAATCAGCCTACCCTTATAGATGGAGCATTGGTTGCGTTAATGAAAATTTTAAGAGCGACCAAGGGCTTTGATTCTATAGTTGCTGTCGGTATGCCAATTAGGAACAATGGTAAACTTTATAACAGCGCAGTTGTTATGCAGGACGGGAAAATACTTGTTATTATTCCAAAAACATCACTTCCAAATTACAATGAATTTTATGAGCAAAGACATTTTGAAAGCTATGACGGTAATCACAACGAAATTGATTTAAGTCATTTTGCGCAAAATGATAGTGAAAAGGAAAACCTGTCGCAAATTAGCTTTACTCAAGCGGTTCTGCAATGCCAGAGTATTCCTGAGTTTTGTATAGGGTTTGAAATATGTGAGGATTTGTGGACACCTAATCCAGTTTCAATCGACCTAGCAGTTTCTGGAGCAACAATTATAGCCAACCTTTCAGCCTCTGATGAGGTTATTGGAAAGAAAGAATATAGAAGACAGCTTGTATCAAGCCAGTCCGCTAGTCTTGTTTGTGGGTATATTTATAGCTCTGCCGGAGATGGCGAGTCAACTCAAGATATGGTTTTTTCAGGGCACAATATAATTTCTGAAAATGGAGCAACCCTTAAGGAAAGTGAGTTATTTAAAAATGGCATAATTACCTCTGAAATAGATGTGCAAAAGCTTGCATTTGAAAGAAGAAAAATGTCAACCTATCCTAGTACTACTAACGGCGACATTTTCGTTATGTCATTTGACATGAAAATAACTGACACAAAGCTTACTAGGAAGTTTCCACAAAACCCATTTATACCTTTGGATAACGCCAAACGTAAAGAACGCTGTGAACTTATTTTAACCATGCAGGCACAAGGACTTAAAAAAAGGGTTACCCATACACACTGTCAATCTTTAGTTATAGGAATTTCAGGAGGACTTGATTCCTGTCTTGCACTTTTAGTTTGCGTAAAGGCTATGGATATTTTAAAAATGCCTAGAAAAGACATTTTGGCAATTACAATGCCCTGCTTTGGAACAACAAAGAGAACTCGCTCAAATGCAGAAATACTATGCGACATTCTGGGAGTTAGCTTTAGAGAAATTAATATAACTGACTCCGTTAACCAGCATTTTAAAGATATAGGGCACAATCCAGATGATTTAAGCGTAGTGTATGAAAACGCACAGGCTCGTGAAAGAACTAAAATTCTTATGAACGTTGCCAATCAAACAAACGGCTTAGTTGTTGGAACTGGAGACCTTTCTGAGCTTGCTTTAGGCTGGGCTACCTATAACGGTGATCACATGTCAATGTATGGGGTAAATGCTTCAATTCCAAAGACCTTGGTTAGACTTTTAGTGAAGCATTACGCTGATACCTGCGACAATACAAAGCTTTTAGAGGTTCTTTATGATATTGTTGACACTCCTGTATCACCAGAGCTTTTGCCAACAACTGAAAACAAAGAAGACTTTACCCAAAAGACCGAGGATATTGTTGGACCATATGAGCTTCACGATTTTATTCTGTATTTTGGAATTAGATGGGGATTTTCGCCTGCTAAGGTATATAGAATCGCAAGGCTTGCCTACAGTGAAAAGTACTCAAAGGAAACAATTTTAAAATGGCTTAAGACATTTTACAGAAGATTTTTTAGCCAACAATTTAAACGTTCTTGCCTTCCAGACGGAGCAAAAATTGGTTCAGTATCTTTATCACCTAGAGGGGATTGGAGAATGCCATCTGACGCATCAGCAGCTCTTTGGTTAAAAGAAATAGACGAAATTAAATAAAAATAACGGTTAATTGGGTTCAGATCATTCAGATCATTTTCCAATTAGCCGTTTTTGATTATAAAATATTATAAATGAAATTTTCTTGAAATCTCTTGCTTAACTGTCTGCCAATCAAAAATTAACACCGCCGCAAGCACCAAAAGAGAAATCACTACTGAAATATATGATGGTAAAGCAATTTTTAAAATTCCTGTTGCAATGAAAATTACTGGAATAATTCCTAAAGCACAGTTACAAATAACATAAATTATCAAATCTTGAGAAGGACTTTTTAATATATATGACAACAGTATATATACCGAAAGCACTATAATACAAATAAGTGGGTAAACATAGTCGAGTGACCAATTATGCCAGCCAGTCAACAAATCCCAAAAAAATGCCAAAGGGATAAGCACCATTTCTTGTTGAAGAACAAGCTTATATACATTACCAGTTTTTCTAATTGCAACCATTGATGTAATCCAAGCACAAACGCATCCAGCTACAACAAACCAGCACCAACGTGCATCAGTGGGGAGTATAAAATTAATTGCAACAGAAATTACTGCAATTGCAATTGTCGAAAAAGTAATGAGTTTTATAAGAAGTGGGTTAGGCTTTTGGGTAGGTGGAATAATTGGAAAAGCCTCTGTTTCAGGTTGAGCATTCCCACTTAACTGTCCCTGACAAAGAGGACAGCATATTTTATCACCAGCAATATTAACCTTGCATTTTCTGCAATAAAGCATTACTTCGTGTCCCCTCCTAAATCTTTTTTGTTTTCTGGAAAAAAGTCGTTTGAACGAATCTCACATTCAATTCCCATATCTGTTAATGTTCTAAAGAATCGCATTTGAAGGTCTGTTCCAACAAAATGGGAAGAAAAGCCTAACGAAAGCTTGTCCTTAAACGAGCATAAACAAAGCTGAAGCTTTGTGGTGCTTGTAAAGACACCAAATTTATCTATAAATGGCATGGTTTCTTCAGGCATGTTTACCTTTCCTATGTTGGAAATTACAGCAGTTTCTTTAACTTCAGATGATTTTCTTGCAAGATTCATTACAAGATTTTTAAAGGGTAGCGGAGCAATTTTTGCTAAGGCGTTATGCTCTAAAGCCGCCAAAGAATTCATTCTAATTGCAAGATTTTCTTTTGTAAGCTCTTGCTTAAACGCTGCTCCAACAGCTTCTAAAATATCCTCAAACTCCCCAGAGCTTTTTGAATAGTTGTAATTTACGCTTATCATTCCAAAAAAGTTTCTTGCAGTTTCAGATGGAAAGAACTGACGAAGATTAACAGGGATCATAAGCACAACGTCTTTATTTTCCATTCTGATTGGCATATCTTCATGAATTGCTGACATAAATACTGCTGTTAAAAATACTGTTAAAGTTGTGTTGTACTTTTTAGCAGCAGCCAAAGCAGCTTTAACGGAAACGATACCCTCTATTATTTGAAGCTGTCCTGCCTCAATTCTTGCCCCTTTTATGCGATAAGCGCTCTTATTAGACTTTTTAGCCTTTTTCTTATTTTTTAAATAGTATTTTCTAAAGCTATCCGCCATTTTTTCAGTTCTTGAAGCACCATAATCAAGCTCTGGCATTGATTTTCCAATAAATTCGCTGTATTTCTCATAAATGTATTTAGTGACAATGGTTTTCAGAAAATGCATTGCACCTGTTCCATCTGACAAAACATGAAAAATCTCAAGATTTATTCTATTTTTAAAATAGGAAACCTCAAAAAGCAATGATGCTTTATCTTTATTATATATTGCTGAACATGGAACCTTAGTTTCAGGAACCACTACTGGCTCAAAGTCACTATCCTCAAGATAATACCAAAACACGCCCTTTTTCATAACAAATCTAAAGTTAGGAAAAGCATTTAACGCTTGGCTTACAGCACCTTGTAATATAACTGGATCAATTTCATCCACTAGCTCACAAGCAAATCTAAAAACTCTTGGATCATTTTCATTACAAGTCGGCGGAAAGATTTTTGCGGCATTATCAAGGCGCCTCCAGTTTAGAGCTCGTCTTGTTTGGTTGTCTTTAAGCAACATCTGGATTTCACCTCATTAGTTATT
>JAAZIT010000151.1 GCA_012800685.1 Clostridiales bacterium | reverse complement strand
TGGCTTTACCATAGGAATTATTTCACAACCTAACTGGAAAAGTTCAGCTGATTTTGAAAAGCTAGGTGTTCCTAAGCTAGCTTTCCTAGTTACTGCTGGAAACATTGATTCTATGGTAGCGCATTATACTGTTGCAAAAAGACTACGTACAGACGACGCTTATACAGCAGGTGGAAAGTTTGGAAAACGTCCAGACAGAGCTGTTATAGTATATTGCAACAAGCTGAAAGAGCTTCATCCTGAAATTCCAGTTTTAACTGGAGGGCTTGAGGCTTCTTTAAGGCGTTTTGCCCACTATGACTACTGGAAAGATGAAGTTATGCCGTCAATTTTGTTAGAATCAAAGGCTGATATTTTAATGTATGGTATGGGTGAACATTCGGTAGTAGAGCTTGCAACAAGACTTAGAAACGGTGAAAATATAAAGGGTATTACTGACGTTCGAGGAACCTGTTATTTAACAGAGCCTGTAAACACTCCTTTTGGTGCAGTACAATGTCCCTCATTTGAACAAGTTACAGAAAACAAAACTCTTTACGCAAAGGCAACTAAAACTCAATATGATAATCAAGATGAAATATATGGAAAAACCATTATACAACGTCAAGGAAATATGATGCTTGTTCAAAACCCACCAGCTACATCTCTTACAACTGAGGAGCTTGATTTGGTTTATAGCTTGCCTTATATGAGAGACTATCATCCAATATATGAAAAAGACGGAGGAGTTCCTGGAATTGAAGAGGTTAAATTTTCAATTACACACAACAGGGGCTGTTTTGGGTTTTGCAATTTCTGTTCAATAGCCTTACATCAAGGAAGACGAATTCAAACAAGAAGTGAAGAATCAGTTATTGAGGAAGCGTACAAGCTTACCAAAATGAAGGATTTTAAAGGATATATACATGACGTGGGAGGGCCAACAGCAAACTTTAGATTTCCCTCCTGTGAAAAGCAATTAACATCAGGTTTATGTAAAGGTAAAAAGTGTTTAGCACCAGAGCCTTGCAAAAATCTTGAAGTTGATCATACAGAATACCTAGATATGCTTAGAAAGTTAAGGGCGATAAAAGGTGTGAAAAAAGTTTTTATCCGTTCTGGAATAAGATATGACTATCTTATTGAGGATAGAGACGACCAGTTTATGCAAGAGCTTATTGAGCATCATGTTAGCGGACAGCTAAAGGTTGCACCAGAGCATTGTTCATCGGTGGTTCTTGATAAAATGGGGAAACCCCACATTGAGGCTTATAAGCGTTTTCAAAAAAGATTTTATGAAATAACTAAGAAAAAAGATAAAGAACAGTATCTTGTTCCTTATTTAATGTCCTCACACCCTGGAAGTGAGTTAAAAGATGCTATTGAGTTAGCTGTTTTTTTAAAGGAAAACAACATCCGTCCAGAACAGGTTCAGGATTTTTATCCAACACCAGGAACAATATCAACTGCGATGTTTTTCACTGGACTGGATCCATATACATTAGAACCAGTTTATGTAGCAAAGGACAAGGAAGAAAAGGCTTTACAAAGAGCTTTACTACAGTATTACAAGCCACAAAATCAACAAAAAATTATAGATGCTTTAAAAAAGGCTAGAAGAACTGATTTAATTGGTACAGCTAAAAACAGTTTAGTTGCTCCAAATAAAAGCTTTGTGCAAAAGACTGCTTCAAGTTCGAGGGGTAATTCTGGCCAAAGAAGTAATTTAAGTGGTAATAAAACGAACAGCAAAAAT
>JAAZIT010000150.1 GCA_012800685.1 Clostridiales bacterium | reverse complement strand
CTATATATTTTGTTGCTATGTTTGTGGTTGCTAACATTATTTGGATAGTTGCTGATAAAAAGGAACGTAAAGATAAGCTTCAAGAAAAATCCTTAAAGCTTTAAATTTAAATAATATTTAAAACTGATGAATTTTTGAGGTGCAACGGAGCATTATCTTTTGCTTTTTTATAACTAAACCCACTAAATAAAAAATATGTTTTGGTGGTGTTTTACCATTCCTATAGCTGTAAATCCCTTTAAACTTATTTCGAGTTTAAAGGGATTTATTATGTGTTAGTGTTAGTTTTAGTTTTAGTTTTAGTTTTAATTTTAAATTTAGTCTAATTTATCTTAAGCTCTGTCTATTAAAAACTGCAAATATTTATAAATATATTTTTTATCAGAAGATAATTTCATAAAGTTTTGTGATTAATATCAGCTGTAAAGTCGCAAAATAGTAGTTAAACAATAAAAATACAAATGTATTGCCATTACACTGAAATATGCGGTTTTTAAGTGATTCTAGCAAATTTTTTTGCTATTTTTATTATACATAAAAGCTCGTAAAAATTACAAGGATTTTACTGAATGGTGGTTTTGCATTTTACTTTGATAGGTTATGATAATAACAACGCAAGAAATAAAAGCTTGCGAAAATATTTTTACAATTGCTCAAAAGAGCTTTACTTATTAAGAGTAGAAAGGGAAGATTTTAATGAAAATGAAGAAAATTTTAAGTTTAACAGTTGCAGGTATACTAGCACTTAGTCTTTCGGCGTGTGGGGCAAAAGATAACACATTAATTTCAGTTATATCAAGAGAAGAGGGAAGTGGAACAAGAGGGGCATTTGTTGAACTTACCGGAGTTGAAGAAAAGGCTGATGATGGAACAAAAGCTGATAAGACAACGGAAGAGGCAATCATTCAAAGCTCAACTGATGCTGTTCTTACTCAGGTATCAGGTAATAAAAACGCAATTGGATACATCTCGCTAGGTTCAGTAAATGATAAGGTTAAGGCTGTTAAAATTGATGGTGTAGAGGCAACTGTTGATAACATTAAGGCAGATAAATATTCGCTTGCAAGACCGTTTAACATTGCAACAAAAGAAAATGTTTCAGATGTTTCACAAGATTTTATTAACTATATAATGAGTGCAGAGGGACAAAAGATTGTAACTGATAACAAGTACATTGCAGTTAAGGATAATGCAGAAGCGTTCTCAACAAATGGTGCTAAAGGAAAGATTGTAGTTTCAGGCTCTTCATCTGTGACACCAGTTATGGAAAAGTTATCTGAAGCATACAGGGTTATTAACAAAGACGCTGAAATTGAAGTTCAACAGTCAGATTCTTCAACAGGAATGAAGGACGCAATTTCAGGAAGCTGTGATATCGGTATGGCATCAAGAGAGCTAAAGGATACTGAAAAAGCCGAGTTAATCCCTACAGTTATTGCACTAGACGGAATTGCTGTAATTGTAAACAAAGACAACGAGGTTTCGGACTTATCCCTATCTCAAGTAAAGAAAATTTACACAGCAGAAGTTGAGGATTGGGCAGACTTTAATTAAGAAATTGTCTATAAATAATTATTAGAAACTATTACTGGTACTGTAGCGTTACTATTGACAGTGCTAGTGTTAGAGCTAGTGCTAGTGTTAGTGACAGTGTTTTGGTTAGAAAACGTAATAGTAATCAGTAACTGTTAGTTAAAATATTTAGGTGTGGAGTGGGTAAAATAATAATGAGAAAAAATGTTTTAGAAAGAGTAATAAAAGTGGTATTTCTGCTTTGTGCTTGTGTTTCCATACTGGCGGTTGCGCTAATATGTCTATTCATGTTTGCACGTGGAATTCCAGCAATAAATGAGATTGGATTTTTCAAGTTTTTAGGTGGAAAGCTTTGGAAACCAAGCGACATTCCTGCTAGCTATGGAATACTTCCAATGATATTAGGAAGCATTTATGTTACTGGCGGGGCTATAATAATTGGTGTTCCAATTGGACTTCTAACAGCAATCTTTCTATCAAAATTTTGCCCTAAAAAGCTCTATAAATTTTTAATGCCACCAATAAATCTAATGGCAGGAATTCCATCAATCATTTACGGATTTTTTGGAATGATAATAATTACTCCTTTAATTAGGACTTATGTAGGCGGAGACGGAAACAGTATTTTGACAGCCTCAATTCTTTTAGGAATTATGATTTTACCTACCGTTGTTGGACTTTCAGAAGCCTCCTTAAATGCAGTACCGAAAAGCTATTATGAGGGAGCAGTGGCACTAGGTGCAACACACGAACGTGCAGTTGTTTCAGTTGTGTTTCCTGCTGCAAAGTCAGGAATAATGGCAGCCGTAATCCTAGCAATTGGTCGTGCAGTTGGTGAAACAATGGCTGTAATTATGGTTGCTGGAAACCAACCAAGAATGCCAAAGGGTATTTTAAGGGGTGTAAGGACCCTTACATCAAATATAGTAACAGAAATGGGATATGCTGAGGGAATCCATTATGAGGCATTAATTGCAACAGCTCTTGTATTATTTGT
>JAAZIT010000149.1 GCA_012800685.1 Clostridiales bacterium | reverse complement strand
TATGATATTCAAATTCACTTGTTTCAGTACTCTTACAGGCGACGTGATATTTTATTTCAGGGTTTCTCTGGTGGTACTCCGTAAGCTTGTCTACAAAAGTTTCATAGCCTCCATAATTACCTGGAATCCCCTTAGAACCAATTATATATACGTTTTGCATGTCAATATCCTTTACTATTTAAAACTTGAATGTGTCCGTTAAGCTAAACCATTTCTGATCCTTTTCAGAAAGATTTAATTTTGTACCATCACTTAAGGTATAACCCTCAGCTGATGAATTACCCTTATATTCCCCGATAAGCTGTGGCCACTCGATGCCTATTGCAGGATCATTCCAAGCCAAACCACCCTCGTCACCAGGATGATAGAAATCAGTTACCTTATAGCAGAACTCTGCTGTTTCGCTTAAAACTAAAAAGCCGTGTGCAAAGCCCTCACTAATATAAAATTGCTTTTTGTTTTCTTCAGTTAGCTCAACACCAAACCATTTCCCATATGTTTTACTGCCTGAACGCAAATCAACTGCAACATCAAAAACAGAACCCTTAATGGCACGAACTAACTTGCCCTGTGGATACTCCTTTTGAAAGTGCAGTCCTCTTAACACACCCTTTGTAGACATGCTTTGGTTATCCTGAACGAAAACCATATCTAACCCTGCCTCACGCATATCATTTTGATTATACGTCTCCATAAAATATCCACGGCTATCGCCATGGACCGCTGGTTCTATAATATAAAGCCCTTCAATAGGGCATTTTGTTACTTTAATCTGTCCCATATTTTTTTACCTCAATATTTAGTTCAATTTATAGCACTATTAACTTTAAACTATTAATAGTGCTTACTAATAATCAATCTCTTTTAAATAACGACTTAATGCATCCTTCCATGTTGGAAGTGGTTTAAATCCATTATCAACTAGCTTTTTCTTATCTAGTCTACTATTAAAAGGTCTTGCTGCTTTTGAAATTCCATATTCCTCTGTAGTCACAGAAACAACCTTCGTCGTATATTCAGCTTGTTTAAAAATTTCACAAGCAAAATCGTACCACGAAATATATCCGCCCTCATTAGTTGCGTGGTAATAGCCATACTTTTCAGTTTCTATCATATCAACTAAAAGTATTGATAAATCCAGTGTATACGTTGGTGTTCCAATTTGGTCACCTACAACCTTGATTGTATCATATTTTTTTCCAATATTCAACATTGTTTTTATAAAATTGCCACCATTAACACCAAACACCCACGCAATACGTACAATAAAATAATTATCAAGAGTGTTTGATATGGCTTGTTCGCCCTCAAGCTTTGATTTTCCATAAACGCTTAGAGGTCCATAGTCAGCACAATCAGGCAACCATGGTTCAGTACCTTGTCCATTAAACACATAGTCAGTACTAATATACATCATCTTACAATTAAGCTTTTTGCATATATTAGCAATGTTTTGAGTGCCAGTAGCGTTAACTGCATAGACCTTTTCTAATTTATCCTCATCCTCCGCTAAGTCAACAGCTGTCCAAGCTGCACAATGTATAACAGCATCTGGTTTAACCTCTGTCAATATTTTCTCAACAGACTCTTTATCAGTTATATCAAGTTGAAAATATGGCATAGTGGTAACAGGGGTATTGTCCTGTGCACCTGAATATTCAGGTGTTATGTCGCTTCCAATTCCCTCATATCCACGTTTTTCCAGTTCATTCATAACATCATGTCCGAGCTGTCCGCATACTCCAGTGACAAATACCTTCATATTGTTACCCCCCCTACTAAATTTATTATTAGCGATTTCCATACATACTATCATAGTAATTTTGGTATTCACCAGAAATAATAGTTTCCCACCATTCTTTATTCTCTAAATACCACTTAATAGTTTTTTGGATTCCATCCTTAAACATAGTCTCAGGCAACCAGCCTAGCTCACCATGAATTTTTGCAGGATCAATAGCATAACGCATATCATGTCCCTTACGATCAGTAACATATGTTATCAAGCTTTCAGGCTTATCAAGAGCCTTACAAATAATTTTAACAATATCAATATTTTTCATTTCGTTGTGTCCACCGATGTTATATACTTCACCAACACGACCATTATGAATAATTAAATCAATTGCCTTACAATGATCCTCAACATAAAGCCAATCACGAACATTAAGTCCCTCTCCATAAACTGGAAGTGGCTTATCAGCTAATGCATTCGCAATCATTAAAGGAATTAGTTTTTCAGG
>JAAZIT010000148.1 GCA_012800685.1 Clostridiales bacterium | reverse complement strand
GTGATTTTCTTACTGGCATTGCAGCGTCTAGGTCATAAAGAACCTTAGCTCTAAGTGCCTTAATATCCACAGTATTATGAATATAAGCAGGCTGTTGTGGTTGTCCACCACCATTTACACAGCCACCAGGACAGCCCATGATTTCAATAAAGTGATAATTAGCTTCGCCTTTATTCACCTTATCCAAAAGCTCCTTAGCGTTTCCTAGTCCTGAAACTACAGCAACCTTAATTTCCATTCCTGCAACATCATATGAAGCTTCCTTAATTCCCTCAGTTCCACGAACATCAGTGAAATCAAGTGCCTTTAGCTCCTCGCCGGTTAGTGTTTCTACAGCTGTTCTAAGAGCAGCTTCCATAACTCCACCTGTTGCACCGAATATTACAGCTGCACCGGTTGAAATTCCTAGTGGGTTATCAAATTCTTCATCTGGAAGACTATTGAATTTTAAACCAACTCTATCAATCATATATGAAAGCTCACGAGTTGTAATTGAAATATCAACGTCCGGAACACCAGCAGCGTCCATGTCATCTCTTCCAATTTCAAACTTCTTAGCTGTACAAGGCATTACTGCTACAACAACCATATCTTTAGGGTCGATTCCCATTTTTTCAGCGTAGTAAGTCTTAGCAGTTGCACCAAACATCTGCATAGGTGACTTACAGCTTGATAGGTTTGCAGTCATATCTGGGAAGTAATGCTCGCAGTACTTAATCCAGCCAGGTGAGCAAGATGTAATCATAGGTAGCTTTCCGCCATTTTTAACTCTATCAAGGAATTCTGTAGCTTCCTCCATAATAGTCAAGTCAGCGGCAAAGTCTGTATCAAACACCTTATCAAAGCCCATTCTTCTTAGAGCAGCAACCATTTTTCCCTCAGCGTTAGTTCCGATTGGAAGCCCAAAAGCTTCACCTAAAGCAGCTCTAACAGCTGGAGCTGTCTGAACAATAACAGTTTTAGTCTCATCTGCAAGTGCAGCAAAAACTTCACCGGTATTATCCTTTTCAGCCAAAGCACCAGTTGGGCATACAGCAATACACTGTCCACAAGAAACACATGAAGTCTCTCCTAGTCCCATATCGAATGCAGAGCCGATAAATGTTTTAAAGCCTCTTTCATTTGCACCAATTACTCCGATTTTTTGTGTTTTTTCACAAACAGCAGAGCATCTTCTACAAAGAATACACTTATTATTATCACGAATCATATGAGCGGCACTATCATCAATTTCGTATGAATTTTTAGCTCCCTCATATAAAGTTTCATCATCAACGCCTAAGTCCTTACAAAGCTTTTGCAATTCGCAATTTCCACTTCTTACGCATGACAAGCATTTTCTGTCATGGTCTGAAAGGATAAGCTGTAGCGTCTGTTTTCTTGATTCAATAACGGTTGGAGTATTTGTAAATACCTCCATACCCTCGTTTACCGGATACACACATGACGCAACCAAGCTTCTAGCTCCCTTAACCTCAACAACGCAAATACGGCAAGCACCAATAGCGTTAATTTCCTTTAGAAAGCAAAGGGTTGGAATTTCAATTCCAGCGATACGTGCAGCCTCTAGTATTGTTGTTCCCTTAGCAACTTCTAGGGAAAAACCGTTAATTTTTATATTAACCATTTCCATTAAACTATTTCCTCCCTCTTACTTCTTCACAATTGCACCGAACTTACACTTTTCAATACAAGCTCCGCACTTAACACACTTAGTTGTGTCAATAAAGTGTGGGTTTTTAACTGTCCCAACAATTGCATCTGCTGGGCATACTCTTGCACAAAGTGTACAGCCCTTACACTTATCAGCCACAACAACATATTGAAGCAGTGACTTACAAACTCCTGCTGGACATTTCTTGTCAACGATATGTGCAAGATACTCGTCCTTGAAATAACGGAGTGTTGAAAGAACAGGGTTCGGAGCAGTCTGTCCTAGACCACACAGAGAGTTGTTCTTAATGTAATAGCATAGCTTTTCAATCTTATCAAGATCCTCAAGAGTAGCTGTACCCTCAGTAATCTTTTCAAGCATTTCATAAAGTCTTTTTGTACCAATTCTACATCAAGTACATTTTCCGCATGATTCGTCAACTGTAAATTCTAGGAAGAACTTAGCAATATCAACCATACAGTTATCCTCGTCCATTACAATAAGTCCGCCTGAACCCATCATAGAGCCGATTTTAATTAGGTTATCATAATCAATTTCAACGTCATAAAGTTCAGTTGGAATACATCCACCCGAAGGTCCGCCTGTTTGAGCAGCCTTAAACTTCTTTCCGTTTGGAATTCCTCCACCAATTTCTTCAACAACCTCTCTTAGTGTTGTTCCCATAGGAACCTCAACTAAACCAGTGTTGTTAATTTTTCCACCGAGAGCGAATACCTTTGTTCCCTTTGATTTTTCAGTTCCGATTGATGAGAACCAATCAGCACCCTTAACCATAATTTGTGGAACGTTTGCATATGTTTCAACGTTATTAAGTACAGTTGGTTTTTGGTATAGTCCCTTTTCAGCTGGGAATGGAGGTCTTGGGTTTGGTTCTCCTCTATTTCCCTCAATTGAAGTCATTAGAGCTGTTTCCTCACCACACACGAACGCTCCTGCGCCCAATCTAATGCCCATGTCAAAGCTAAATCCACTTTCAAATATATTGTCGCCCAAAAGTCCATATTCCTTAGCCTGATCAATAGCAATCTGAAGTCTCTTAACAGCAATTGGATATTCAGCACGAACGTACACATATCCTTGATTTGCACCAATTGCATATCCTGCAATTGCCATAGCCTCGATAAGTGCGTGTGGGTCTCCCTCAAGAATTGAACGGTCCATAAATGCACCTGGGTCGCCCTCGTCAGCGTTACAACAAACATATTTTTGGTCAGCATTTGGAACAATTGTTCTAGCTAATTTCCATTTAAATCCTGTTGAGAATCCACCGCCGCCTCTTCCACGAAGCCCTGAATCCATAAGAGTTTGAATAACATCATCTGGTGTCATTTCGGTTAGGCACTTACCTAGTCCCTCATATCCACCTGTTCCAATATATTCATCAATATTTTCAGGATTAATTACACCGCAATTTCTTAAAGCAATACGGTGCTGTTTCTTATAGAAATTTGTTTCATTTAGTGATTTAATTCCACTTTCAGTAACTGTCTCATCATAAACAAGACGTGTTACGATACGTCCCTTAAGAAGATGTTCTGATACAATTTCAGCCACATCATCAGGTTGTACCATAGAATAGAATGTACCCTCTGGATAAATAATCATGATTGGACCTAATGCACAAAGTCCAAAGCATCCGGTTTTAACTACCTGAACCTCTTCAGCTAGTCCATTTTTTGCAATTTCACTTTCAAGTGAGCTTATAATTTGGTTGCTTCCAGAAGAAGTACAACCTGTTCCGCCGCAAACTAAAACGTGTGAACGATACATAGTTTGTATTCCTCCTTATTTAATAATATACTCTGAAACCACCTGTCCATTTACTAGGTGCTTTTCAATTATTTCATCTGCTTTCTCTGGTGTAACGTGTACATATGTAACCTTATCTTTTCCAGGCTCAATTACCTCAACAATTGGCTCATATTTACATAATCCAATACAGCCTGTCTGTGTTACCATAACGTTAGATAGCTTTTTTTCTTGAACTCCATTTACAAATGCAGTCAAAACAGGTCTTGCGCCAGCTGCGATACCACAGGTAGCCATTCCTACAACAACTCTAGTGGCTGTCTCGTCTTCTGCACGAAGTCCGATTGTACCCTGCATCTTATCACGAATTGCTTTCAACTCTGCTAAAGATTTCATTATAGTCCTCCTAAATATTATTTCTTAAAACTATTTTTCCACAATATTTTGTGGGTGGCTGGCATATTTCGGCAACCTCTTACCAAAAACCTACAGCCATTTTGTAAATATAACTTATTGGCAGTCTTTAGCAACCTCTTACTAAATTCTTGCCTTGATTTCGCAGATATTGGCAACCTCTTACCAAAACTCTGCGACAAGCGTTTTATTTAAAACACTTATATTACGATATCCCCCTGAACCTCTGTCTGATTTCCCTCAAGATACTCTTTTATATACCTAGACACCTCAGGAGTATTAAACGGAATTCCTTCTAAAACCTCACGAAATTCCCTTGTATCCATTATAAACTCTTTTTCATTTACTCTAAACCTATAGACAAAATCAATGTCTATGTTCATTGTAACAAGACTTAACATTGTTGCAGGCATATCCCCTAATGGCATTCTGTCAATATGGGACAGCACAAACTCCGCTTTAACCAAAGTTCCCTCATCTAGCTTTGACTTTATCTCAAAAGCTCCACCTGTAGTTTCACACGCAAGCTTAAAAAATGGAATTCCTAAGCCAACCTCTCTCGTGGTTCTTGTTGTGAAAAATGGGTCGGTTACCTTTGTCACCTGCTCATCGCTCATTCCACAGCCGTTATCATTTATAGTTATAACTAATCTGTCGGTATGGCTATCAGCTATCACCGATATTTCAATTAGCTTTGCACCAGCTTTAACTGAATTCTGTGCAACATCTAAAACATTTAATGAAAGCTCTGTCATCATCTTGGTAAGTTCCTTTGTTTAGAGTATTTTTGGTACTTGTTTTAAACTTGTTATGTTGATCGCTTAGAGTGTTTTGCTGTTATGATTGTTTTATCTTAGGCATTTCAATAACTTGAATTGCTTAGGATATTTTTGATAATCTCTTAATTTGGGCTATTTGGTGTGTTTTGAGATTATTTCTAGTTATGTCTTAGATTTGCCAATTACTTGGATTGCTTAGAACATTTTTCATAATCTCTTAATTTGGGCTATTTGGTGTGTTTTGAGATTATTTCTAGTTATGTCTTAGATTTGCCAATTACTTGGATTGCTTAGAACACTTGTGATGAACTTTTCTCTGGAATGTCCTAGACATTGCCAGTAACTTTGTTCGCTTAGAGTATATAGCTTTAATCCCTTAGTTTTGCTTATTCAGCGTATTTTGCTATTATGCCTGCAATATCCTAGACATTCCCAATGACTTTGTTTGCTTGGAGTGTCTTGTGATAATCCTATTATTTTGCTTATTCAGCGTATTTTGCTATTATGCCTGGAATGTCCTAGACATTCCCAATGACTTTGTTTGTTTAGAGTATATAGCATTAATCCCTTAATTTCGCTTATTCAGCGTATTTTGCTATTATGCCTGGAATGTCCTAGACATTCCCAATGACTTTGTTTGCTTGGAGTGTCTTGTGATAATCCTATTATTTCGCTTATTCAGCATATTTTGCTATTATGCCTGGAATGTCGTCTACTGTGATTCTTCCGTAAACATCTTCATTTACTGTAAGTACTGGTGCAAGTCCACAAGCACCGATACAACGGCAGTCAACTAATGTGTATTTTCCATCGCTAGTTGTTTCTCCACCCTTAATTCCTAATTCTTCACTAAGCTTTTCAAATATGTCGCCAGCTCCCTTAACATAGCAAGCTGTTCCCAGACAAACTGAAATAGTGTATTTTCCCTTTGGATTAAGAGAAAACTGTGAGTAGAATGTTACTACTCCATAGATTTTTTCTAGTGGAATGTCCATTTCTTTTGCAATGATTTTCTGTACCTCGATTGGAAGATAACCATACAACTCTTGAGCAGAATGCAACACCATCATAAGTGCGCCTTTGTCAGATTTGTTTGCTTCAATAATCTTCATGAGTTCAGCTTCTTGCTCTGGAGTTCCATTAAAAGGAATAGTGGATAATACTTTGCTCATTTCAAAACCTCCTGTTTTATAATTGCCATCGTTTACACGATTGGAAATAGAGTTAAATAAGGGCTTTTTGTTTATTATATTTTATTCATACTATAGTATAAAAAAGACACCTTATCACACAGTAATAATTATAGCATATTTTAATTAAAATATCTACAAAAAATCTAAACATAGCCTAATGTCTTTTTTTGTTGATTTTGCACAAAATATCACATATTTTGTAGTTAGCTTTAGGTAACCGTTTAAGCGAAATCCCAATTCTATGGTGTTTTTACATAAAAATGCAAAGAGGGTTTAGATGTTATTTCTAAAATGGATATGTTATAAGCCACAGGCTGTGAGCAAGGGAATATATGTCAGGTGGTTAGCTAGTGACTAAGGATTATATCATTAGTCGCCAAACCCTCAAACCACTAGGCGACTGTGCAACTAGGTGAAATAATCCGCTACCTAGTAGCTAAGCTATTAGTATCCTTTCAAACATCAATAGGTTTTGGTGTCGAAACTAGTTTTTATTTGGATAAAAAGAGAGAACACGGTTAACACATCATTGGCTTTTGTATCAGTGGGCAATTTAGTCATGTCGAAATATTTATTTAGCCGTCGATTTATAAATGTTCCACTGTTTTGGTGACGTATAAAGTCTTACAATTTTGCTATCCACGCTATTAACTGGCTATGCAGGAAAACCTATTGAATTGTAGTATATTTTATGCTAAACTAGGATTAATGAAGTTTTGACAAGCCTGTCCAAACAACTTCATTACTTTTCATTTCCTTATCCCCCCATAACATATGAAGTGCTATATTGTATGAAAATAATATAGCAAAGCACAATGCCAGTTTATCCCTTCTGGTATTGTGCTTTTTTCGTGGCAAATTTACCAAAAATCCTTGACATTGTTAAAATAATATGTTAAAATATATGTATATGAAAGAATGTTTACTATTTGGATATGAAATATTTCTTATAAGTTTGAATTAAGTACGCATTTACGTTGTATTGAGCTAATTAACCAGTTATTCGCCTTTGTATATAATGATTTCAAAAAGGAGGAGAAGTCATGCCATCAAACAAAAAAATGATAGAGCTTATGTATCTTCAAAAAGAGAATATGCCTCAAGAACAGATTGATAAGGTTCAACAATATATTAATACCACCGTGGATAACATTGTCTATCAAAATGAATGCATTTTACTTCACTCTGGACTTTCAGAGCCAATGGAATTTATTCACGATAATTATGTTAGTCTTAGTAGCTTTGAGAATTTAACAAATCAAATTGATTTAAATCAAGTTTTTCAGATAGAATCTATTTCGTCGAAATTTGCCCTATATTTTTTTAGGGAATTTAAGAAGAAAATCAAAGAGAAATTTCCAGACATACAATTCTGCTTAACCATGGTTTTGGAAAACACGAGTTGGCATTTAAGGTTTCATATAAATCGTGGCGAAGAGGGGCTTCTTATTGACAAGAATGTTAAATATTCCAACAAGCCCCTTATATATGATATATGCTAGCTTTACATAAATATTAGCGTATCGCCTAAAATATATTGCCTTTCTAACCTCTATATATTTATCGCAAGAGAACCAACCACGCTAAATTAAATTAGTGTGGCTGGTTCATTTATGGGATATATAATGGTATAGGTGTTGGTTGATGTAGTAATCTAGTTGTTAATATAAGTGTTATTTAGTTGTTAGTGTTAGTTGGAGCGTTAGTTTAAATTTTAGGAAAGATTTTTATTCAAATGTTAGTGAGGTCTTAGGTGATTTTTATTTTTGTTTAGCCCTAAATTACCTCAAAGCCATATTTAAAGTGGCATTCGTCATTATATTTTTGGATATCTCCCCATGGGTCGCTATTGTAATAGCCATCACAGCCTGAAATTCCCATTCTAAAGCTTTCTTGGTTTCTAATAAGCTTCCTTCTAATTTGTGGCATTATGTCTTCATCAATTTTAAATGGAGATTTTTCATCTAGCTCGTTAATCTTTTGAAGCATTCCATACATAGCACCAATATAAACTCCGTAGGCATCTCCGTCGAGCATTTGGATAATCGCCTGTTCGAATTTGGATCTAACCGTTAAGTCGATTTCGTATGCTCCATAAACTGCTTCTTTTAAAACCTGTCTAATATAGTCTGGCTCAATTCCTGCTACATAATTTGGCGACTCGATTTTATAGGGCCATTGTCCCTGTAAAAACTTAACAATCTCGCCTCTATCAATTGCATCTAAAAAATTATATTTGCTCATAATATTACCTCTCTTTTTTGTGATTTTTTTCTACTTTTTACGTCTCTAATATTTAAGCTAATCAAAAATTTAACTTAGACTTCCCTTTCTAAATAAAATCTATTAGCTTCTCTGTCCATGTTCATACTCTTATTATCTCATACTACTATTATAACTAATGACAGCAATCTGTCAACTTATTTTATAAGTGGTTTCGTTTACAATATTCCTAATCTCCTTTTTGCACAAAAATTATATGCCAAAGCAGTTGATATTGCACAGTTCTTTGTTATGTTGAACAAGATTAATAGGTAAATTTTGTAACAACTTTACAAAGGCTCTATTTAGCGTTCCAAGAGACTTTTTGTCTAATCTTGGCAACAGTCGGTTAACATTTG
>JAAZIT010000009.1 GCA_012800685.1 Clostridiales bacterium | reverse complement strand
GCAAGCATAACGTAAGAAATGCACTTGCAGCTTTTGCTGGAGCAGTTTCGGCAGGTGCAAGTGTTGAGGACATCAAATTAGGGCTTGAAAGATATAAGCCATCTCAATATAGACAACAAATTATCCAGACTAAAGCCTGTAAGGTTGTTGCGGACTTGCAAAACTTTTCACCTGATGCAGTTAAGGCTGCAATACAGACTTTGTATAAAATTGAAGCATATGAGGGAGGTAGAAAAATTGCTGTTTTGGCAGATATGCCATCTCTCGGAAAAATGTCAAAAAGTCTTCATAAATCTGTCGGCGAATCTCTTGAAAAAACAGGGGTTGATATGCTGTTTTGTATAGACGATAGAGCCGATGGATATATTTCAGGGGCTGTAAAGAAAGGCTTTGATGAAAGCAATGCTAAAATGTTTGCTACATCAGAAGAGCTTGGGAAATGCCTTAAAGAAACAGTTAGACCGAATGACATAGTTCTTTTAAAGTGCCGTAAAGAATACGAGCCTTTAGAAATGCTAAAAATGCTTGATAAATAAAGAGGGTGAATAAAAATGACTGCTTTGATAACAGCGATATTATTAGCAATTGTTTCAGGAGCACTAAGTGGTTATTTTTTCATTCCTTATTTTAGAAATAAGAAAACTGGAGTAAATTCTAGGTTTATTCCTAAAAGAAATGATGCACCAGAGCATGCGAAAACTACTGGAGGAGCTTTTGTTATTTTAACAGGACTTGTTTTCGGAACTACATCTGGATTGGTTTTGTTAAACCTAACTGAAAAAACAACTGACTTTAAATTAAAAATGCTTGTTCCCTTTGGCTTTTTTATATTGGCGATTGTTGCCATAGGATATGCTGATGACTGGCTAACTGATTTAAAGGGACAAAATGTTGGACTTAAATCCCACCATAGACTAATTTGTTTAGTTCTTGTATCGGCAATTTTTTTGTTGCTGTATAGAAATATGGGTGGGGATTCATATGTAAAAACTCCTTTTGTAAATGGACAAATTGGACTTGGCTATTTTTATATGCCAGTTATGATATTACTTGTTACTGCTGTGTGTGAAAGCATGAGACTAATGACGTTAACTGAGGGTACAGCTGGTTGTAGTGGACTTGTAATGCTTTTATGTGTTGGAATTTCAGCACTTCTTTTAAAGAATATGGAGGTTGCAATAATTCTAATGTCCTCTGTGGGAGCGTTATGTGCTTTTTTAGGTTGGAATTTGCCACCATCGCAGATTAAAATAGGAAATGCAGGAAAATATCTTTTAGCAGGACTTGTTGTTTCCTGCTGTTTTATAAACTCATCTGAGGGCGCGATACCACTTGTGTTTGCAATGCCGCTAGTTTTTTTAATAGCATTGCCGGTGGATAGATTGTTTTATAAAATTACAGGAAATAGAATTTTTGGAAAACTGCCAGTTGACCAACAGCTTAAGGCTATGAAATGGAAGGATTATAAAATAATAATTTTCTATACAGCTTTTTCTGTGGTAACCTGTGGACTATATGTTTTTTCCGTTTATAGAGAAATAAAATTACTTAACTAATTTATAGATATATTAGCAAATGAAAGGAGGAGCAAAGAATGCCAAATGATTATTCATCAGGGAGACGCTCGTCATCGGGTAATAAACCACCTAATAAAATACCACCTCGTGATGCAAATAGACGTGGTGAATCATATCCACCAGTAAATAAAATCAGCCATAAAAAGATAAAGAGAGAGCCATCTTATGCTCCAGCTAGAAAAAAGCTCTATTTGTTAGGGCATGATGGAGATATAGATAGACCATTTTTTGCAATACTCCTTGTACTTTTGGTTTTTGGAATAACAATGATGTTTTCGGCTAGCTATTTTTGGGCAATTGCTGAAGAGGGCGACGGATATTTTTATTTAAAGCGACAGCTTATGGCTGCTGCATTGGGGTTTGTGGGAATGATACTTATTTCCAAAGTTGATTATCATTTTCTTCAAAACACTAAGGTTGCGTTTATAGCATTTGGTGCTGTTTTAACACTAAATTTGTATACGGCATTTTTTGGATATTCAGTTGCTGGTGCAAAGCGTTGGATTATTTTGCTGGGGCAAAATTTCCAGCCCTCTGAAATACTAAAGGTAACATTTATAGTTATCTTTGCATATCTCTTATCCTGTAACTATCCTAAGTTTAAGGACTGGCGGTATTCCATTCTTCCATTTGTTATAGTACTAGGTGCTGTTGCTGTGGTGCTAGTACTTCAAAGACATATGTCGGCTATTGTCCTAGTGGGGATTATCGGACTAGGTATGATGTTTATCGGTGGAATACCACATAAATATTTTTGGCGACTAGTTTGTGTGATTGCAGGAGCAGGGCTTCTTTTGGTTATTTTTAAAATGATAACATCAACTGGCTCTGACTCTGGTTTTGGATATATTACTAAAAGAATTCAAGGCTGGAGAGACCCATCTTCTGATATTCAGGGGACTACACATCAAATTTGGAATAGCTTAATTTCAATTGGCTCAGGAGGAGTATTCGGCTTAGGCTTTGGCGAATCAAAGCAAAAATTCTTGTGGCTTTCTGAATCACAAAACGACTTTGTTTTTGCAATTGTGTGTGAAGAGCTAGGACTAATTGGTGCTTTGTTTGTAATTGTGCTTTTCTGCTTGTTTATATATAGAGGTTTTCATATTGCTTCAAAATCACCAGACCGTTTTGGAATGCTTTTAGCGGCAGGTATAACGATACAAATTGGAATACAAGCACTGTTTAATATAGCGGTTGCTACAAATGCAATACCTAATACTGGTATTTCACTTCCATTCTTTAGCTATGGAGGAACGGCCCTTGTAATACAGCTTTGTGAAATGGGGCTTCTCCTTTCGGTTTCACGGAAAACGAGCTAAAAAAGCCCATACCCTATGATAAAATAGAAAGAGGTTTTTAATAGATGTTAAAGGTACTTCTTGCAGGTGGTGGAACAGCGGGACACGTTAATCCAGCCCTTGCCATTGCCGAGATAATAAAAAGTCATAATCCAGATGCTGAAATTTGTTTTGCTGGAAATCCTAATAAGCTTGAGGCGAAGCTAGTACCAGAAGCTGGATACCAGTTTGAACCAATAATGGTTGAGGGCTTTCAAAGAAAGATTAGTGGCGAGAATATTAAAAGAAATATAAAGGCACTTTGGTATTTAAGTAGAACTGGTGGCAGGGCAAAAGAAATAATTAAAAAGTTCCAACCTGATTTAGTTATTGGTACAGGTGGATATGTGGCTGGGCCAATTTTAAGAAAAGCGGCACAAATGGGTATAAAAACTGTTATACATGAACAAAACGCTTTTCCGGGTGTTACAAATAAAATTCTTTCTAAAAAATGCGATAAAGTCATGCTCACGGTGAGGGAGGCCGAAAAGTATCTTCCCAATGCAAAGTCATGTATTGTAACTGGACTACCAGTAAGAAAAGCCTT
>JAAZIT010000147.1 GCA_012800685.1 Clostridiales bacterium | reverse complement strand
TCCTCATGACAACCTTCCTTGAAGAGTTCTATCATTTTCAGTTGAAGCATAGAAATATCCTTTTATTGAAGCCACAGATTATGAGGAAAGGTATACGCAGATTTTTGTTTTTTTCGTAAGCACAACGCTTGAGTTCACTGGCACGCTTGAAGCGGAGCGGAAAGCGTGTCCATGTGCAACGATTTGTTATGTGCTTTTTCGTGTTTTTCTATTTGCAGTCTTATCTCTTTAGCTAAACAATACGCCAAATTGCAAGGAACAGCATTTCCAACCATTTTGTATCCTGCCATCAAAGTGTCATAGTAAAAAATATGATTATCAGGAAAGGTTTGTATTCTCGCACATTCTCTGATGCTTAATCTTCTGTACAAATGCTCTTTGCCCTTAATAAAAATCCGTTTATTTTGTTCTATAAACTTCATTTTAGGGGCTTGAGGATGAATCGGGGCATGCCTTCCGCCTGCTTGAATAGTAAATGATGGTTCATCCCAGCTTCTAACCCTATTTCGAGACATATATATAGTGGAAAATCCACCAGTCATATATTCATGGTTAGCGAGAATACATTTATCACCATTAGTTTTTTGTTTATTTTTCGCAGGAAGAGCAGAGTCCTGAATATCAAATATGCGGTCTTTTAATACTAGCTTATGCTTTAATGGTTTAGGAAACTCAAAAGAAAAACCTAAGTCGTTTCTGATTCCAATAAAAAACACTCTTTTTCTATCTTGAGGAACTCCATAATCAACAGCATTCAATAGCGTAAAAGATAGCCTATAACCACTTTCTGAAAACAATTCTTTTATATTTTTTATAGCCTCAGAATGTCTTTGTGCTAGCATTCCAGAAACATTTTCTGCCAAGAAAAATTTAGGTTGTTTGTCTCTGAGGATTCTAATATACTCAAAAAACAGTTGTCCTCGATGGTCATCAATACCACGCAATGCACCTGCTTCGCTCCAACTTTGACAAGGGGGACCTCCGATGATTCCATCACATTCTGGAATATCTTTTGAAGAAACATCTCTTATTGACCGTCTATCAAGTACGGTGTTTGGAAAATTCTTTTCGTAAGTTTCCCATATTTCTTTATCATACTCATTAGCCCAGACAGTATTGAAGCCTGCTGCTTCAAACCCTTTATCTAAGCCACCAGCTCCAGAAAATAAAGATACTATGTTCATATTAAACTCCATGTGAAACAGATAGTGTATTTGTAAACAAGCAATTGGGAGCTTTGAGAAGGTTAATGTCGAATTTTAATGAAGGTTCTATTCTTGAACTAGCATTATGTATTCTAAAGGAAAGCTTCCAGTCATTGTTAAATGTAACTATCAAAGTGGTTTTTGAATTTGTTTTGAAAGAAATATCAACGATTTTATCAGGAAGATTAATTTTAGGTGTTCTAAATTTTGGCTCAATATCTTTAAAGGAAAGATTTAAAGTTCCATGTAAGTTGTAAGCCTGTATTTCAACTTGATTGTTTCCTTTTATAACCTTATAAAAATCTTTGTTGCCGACAAGATACTCTATCAAACTACTTGCAACTTTAGAGGGAGCTATTTTGTATATTCTAGTCAATTCTTTCTTGAAAGCATTCAAAACAGGTACATAAATATCTTCTTCCTTATTTGGCAATGTTGTCCATTTCTTTGTAGAATTGCTCTTAATTTTTATTTTTTTCAAAGGAGAAAAGATAGAACATATCTCATTAAAATATGTTTCTGAACATTTTATTCCTAACCATTTTTCACCAAAATCAATATCGTTAGATAGTCGTGAATGCTTTACAGCTTTGTGGTTATTTTTAGCAGATACTCCAATTTCCCATTTCTGTAGTAATCGAATAACAAGAATATCTCTAACATCTCCCAGTTGACCTTGATAATCGGTCAGAATTTCAAGTTGCAGGACATCATTTACACCTACATCATTTGAAAGACGAGGTTCAATATCCATTAAAAAATTTACTGCGAAACTTGCTGTTAAAAGATAACGACCTTGCTCCTCTTTGGAAAGTGTTTTAAAACATTGTTTGGCAGTGTGTAATGCATCATTAACAACAATCTCAACATTTGTTAATTTATCTAATTTTTCTTTGAATTCTTTTAAGATTGAATATTCAAAAGCCTTTCCAGTTTCCATTTGTGGCATTTATTTTATCTCCTGTGTGATGTTTATTTTCTTACACATAACAAGTTATTAGATCATTTCTGTTAAACATTCAGACTTTATTTGGTATTTCGGCTGATTTCAAGTGATTTCGGGATAATTTTTTGTTTTTTTGCTTGAATTTTAAGTTAAAC
>JAAZIT010000146.1 GCA_012800685.1 Clostridiales bacterium | reverse complement strand
TTTTAGTTTTAATGCGTCAGCTATTTTTTCAGCGACATTTTTGCTATTTCGATAACCATTCATAAAAGCAGTAATAGTGCTTTTTTTATAACCAGTCTTTTTAGCTAAATCATTGTAAGTCATCTTTCTTAGCTTTAGTTCTCCTGCCACTTTAGATATGAATAATACGTAAATAATTACACCACCTTATATTAAATAACGTAAAGGAATGTTGACAAAAGTTGTCAAAAAGGTTACTATGTAAGTGCAAACTTATAGCAAAGTTTCTTTTTTGATTTTTCATGATAATTAAAGGTTATTTTGCCAGTTCCTTATTTGTCAACTTTTCTTTACAACCTTATTATAGTTGACAAAAAGGAAAATGTCAAGACTTTTTTTGCAATTAAAGGAACTTTATCAATTATTAACAATAAAGGAGTTGCTTTTTTGGGAAATATTAATAACGTTGTGCAAAGAATTCTTGACGAACTCAAACGTCAAGAAAAAAAGCAAGGGGATTTAACAACGTACCTTGATGTGCCTAAAAGCACATTTTCAAAATGGAAAATAGGACAAAGTCAAAGCTATAAGAGGCATATTGATAGAATTGCCACTTTTTTAAATGTATCAGTTGACTACCTATTGGGGACAGAAACAGAAAAAGCACCGCCATTATCAAATGACGATGCTGAATTATTAGAGCTGTATAGTAAATTAACTGAGGATGACAAAAAGTTTATCATAAAATCAATTAAAAATCTTAATAAATAGATTAGGAAAGCGAGTCAATGGGATGAAAAAACCTTTTTACTCTTTACTTTATGCTTTTACTATTGCTAGAAATGACCGCTTTTATGTTGCTCCTAGCAAAATACTAAATGCTCATAAAGAAAACTTGTAATTACCACGTCCTAGTTATTTATCATATTTTAAAATTCCGCAAAATATAGGCTTAAAGCAGCCTATGAAGAATATCTATTATTTACTTTAACTTTTATACAGAATCTTTATCATTAATTCTTTAACCTCAGCCTTTTGTGCTGGGGTTAATTTTTTTATTATTTTTAAAAATTCTTGTTTTTCGTTGTTCGTCATGATACCCTCCTTGATTTTCAAAACTTTATTCGTTATATTCTATTATAGAAACATTTGTTCGCTTTGTCAATAGTTACTAGTCCTCTTATTTGGACACCCAAAATATTTGTACAAACCGACAGAAATAATTGGTATAATTTAGCTATTTTTTGTTTGATTCGTCAAATTGTGTTGGAATATAATTGTTTCAACTTAAACACATATTTCTAAATTTCATTTCCTAAATATTGACATCTGTTGCATAATTACGTACAATTTACCCCTTACTGACATAATTTAGTAAGGGGTAAAATAAAATTAAATAAGCCATTCGTCATGGGCATAGTTATGGTTAAGGTGAAAAATAATCTAATCTAGTTTTCAAATTGAATTGCAAATTAACACTGTCAAGAATAGGAGATAGGTATGGCTTATTGTATTTATTTAAGAAAATCGAGAAAGGATATGGAGCTTGAACAATATGGTGTAGGCGAAACCTTAACACGTCATAAAACAACTCTAATCCAGCTTGCAGAGCGTGTAGGTTATGATGTTAAACATATCTATGAAGAAATAAAAAGTGGTGATAGTATTGCTTTGCGACCTCAAATGCAGAAGCTTTTGTTGGCTGTTGAGGAAAAACAGTGGGAAGGTGTTTTAGTAATGGAGCTTGAGCGACTGGCTCGTGGCGACACTAGAGACCAAGCCACCATACTAGAAACATTTAAGTATACTAATACCTTAATCATTACTCCTAACAAAATATATAACCCTGCTGATCAAGGTGACGAGGAATACTTTGAATTTGGTTTGTTTATGAGTAGACGTGAATACAATACTATTAAAAGACGCATGAATGCTGGACGGCTTGCCAGTGTAAAGGAGGGCAATTTTATCGGTTCTGTACCGCCCTATGGATACGACAAGGTTAAAACAACAAACAAAAAAGGCTATACCTTAGATTTTAATAGTGAAACCGAATCAGTAAAGCTAATTTTTGATTTATTTACAAATCAAGGATATTCTATTCTTCAAATTGCCGATAAATTAGACGCTTTAGGTATTAAACCTAGAAAATCTCAATCTTGGAGTACCATGAGCTTAAGGGATTTACTAAACAACCCAACGTATACAGGTAAATTACGTTGGAACTGGCGAAAGAATGTTAAAACAATAAAGAATGGGGTAATGATAGTATCCAGACCAAAGCAAAAAGAGTATCTGCTTGTTGAGGGAAAGCACCCCGCAATTATATCTAATGAATTATTCGAGAAGACACAGGTTAAACTAAAAGAAAACTCGCCGAAAATAAACAAAAAAAAGAAGATGATTAATCCGTTTGTAGGAATTGCAAAATGCGGAAAATGTGGTAAGTACCTTACATATCGAAAATATCCTAATGAGCAAAGAATGATATGCGAAAATAAGAAGTGTAATAATGGAACGGTGGTTGTATCAGATTTTCAAATGACAATTTTTGAATTACTACACAAAAAACTAAACAGCCTAATAATTAATCCAATTGCTAAATGTAATGATAAAGATTTTAAGCAATATAAAAATCATGTCGGATTAATAAAAAAGGAGCTTTTCCAGCTTAACAACCAGAAAAATAAATTATATGATTTTTTAGAGCGTAATATTTATACTGAGGAGGTTTTT
>JAAZIT010000145.1 GCA_012800685.1 Clostridiales bacterium | reverse complement strand
TAAAACGGGTAAAATACTTGAGCCACTTGTGATAAGTGACAAGCCATCTGTAACAGTTGAAAGCTTTTCAACTACAGTTGGACAGTTTGATGCAGAAATTACCTTCACATACTGTACTGAGATGCTTATTACAAAGGAAGAGGGCTCTGATGACTCATCAAAGCTAAGGGCGTACCTTGAAACTATTGGTGATTGTGTTGTAGTTGTAGAGGACGATGAAATTATAAAGGTACACGTTCACACAAACAATCCTGGAAAGGCTATTGAAAAGGCCCTCAAGTTTGGACATATAAACCTTCCAAAGATTGAAAATATGAGACTTCAGCATGAACAGAGACAAAAACAGGCGACACAAGAATTTACTCCTGTTCCACCTGAAAAGCAATATGGCTTTGTTGCTGTGGCTGCTGGAAGCGGAATTGAAGAGGTTTTTAGTGATATTGGTGTTGATTGCGTAGTTAAGGGTGGTCAAACTATGAATCCATCAACAGAGGATATTTTGGCTGCAATATGTGCCTGTCCTGCTGAAACGGTTTTTGTTCTACCGAATAATAAAAATATTATATTAGCTGCTGAACAGGCTGTAAAGCTTGCAGATAGAAAGGTTTGTGTTCTTCAAACAAGAACTATCCCTCAAGGAATGGCTGCTATGCTTGCTTTTGATGCAGACGCTGATTTTAATGAAAATAGAATTGAAATGACTAGAGCACTTGATAATGTTTCAACTGGTCAAATTACCTTTGCTGCTAGAGATAGTGACTATGAGGGACATTCAATTAAGGGTGGAGAAATTCTTGCTCTTGATAATGGAAAGCTTTCATTTGTTGAAAAGGACGTTGCTAAGGCAGCATATAAGTTAACTAAAAAGCTAGTTAAGGGCGATAGCTCGTTTATTACAGTAATATATGGCTCTGATGTAACAGACGATGCCGCAGAGGCATTTGTTACTCAGCTACAAAACAAATATTCAAATCTTGAAGTTAATATGATAAATGGCGGACAGCCAGTTTATTATTATATAATTTCGGTTGAATAGTTTTAATTTTAAAACCTAAGTAGTTTATATTTTGTAAACTGCTTAAAAAAAATAAGAAATGGGGTTTTTTTATGAGATGCGAAGTACAGGGCGCACCGCTACCAGTAGCTATTTGTTATTTAGAAGCAGGGGAATCTATCAGGACTGAAAAGGGAGCCATGAGTTGGATGTCTAGTAATATGGAAATGCAGACAACATCAAATGGCGGTATTGGAAAAATGTTTTCAAGAGCACTTCAAGGCGAGGCAATGTTCCAAAACATTTATACTTCTGTAAATGGACCTGGAATGATATCAATGGCATCAAGCTTGCCAGGCGACATTATTGTAATGGATGTTACAAACAATCCAATTATTGCACAAAAAAGATCTTTTTTAGCTTCAGAAATGAACGTAACTCAAGAAATGTTTCTTCAAAAAAAGTTTGGAGCTGGATTTTTTGGCGGAGAAGGCTTTATTATGCAGAAATTTACT
>JAAZIT010000144.1 GCA_012800685.1 Clostridiales bacterium | reverse complement strand
TCAATCGCAAGACCATCCATAAGCCCCTTTAGATATGAAACCTTTTCACTAAGCATTATATAATCCTCGCTTTCATTATGATACAGTATTTTTTAAAAAGCTATTATGCTCTTTCCATGTATTCACAGGTTCTTGTGTCAATCTTAATCATGTCACCAACCTCAATGAATAAAGGCACTTTTATCTCAGCACCAGTCTCTAGTGTTGCAGGCTTAGTTGCATTTGTAGCAGTGTCGCCTTTAAAACCAGGGTCAGTGTCTGTAACCTTAAGATCAACAAAGTTAGGTGGTTCAACAGCGAACACCTTGCCCTTGTATGAACAAATCTTGCATTCCATATTTTCTTTTACAAACTTAAAGCTGTCTGTTAACTCACTTGAGCTTACTGGAACTTGTTCATATGTTTCAGGATCCATGAAATAATATAGATCGCCGTCGTTATATGAATACTCCATATCCTTCCTTTCAACGTAAGCTGAAGGGAATTTTGCAGATGGGTTATATGTTTTTTCAATAACCGAACCAGTAATCACATTTTTAACCTTAGCTCTAACAAAAGCAGCGCCCTTGCCAGGCTTAACGTGTTGAAATTCAATAATTTGAAGTACGTTACCGTCCTCTTCAAAAGTTACACCGTTTCTAAAATCACCAGCAGATACCATAAATTGAAACCTCCATATTTAAATATCAATATTAACTAATATAATATCACTTTATAATATTTTACCCTATAATGAACAATTTTGCAAGTCTTTTTGGAAATTTTTTTGCTCTCAAGCAATTTTTTAGTCACTAAAACCATATTTAGCCCCAATTTAACATCATTATATACAAATAAGATTTAAAGCTGTTGTTAAGTTTTCATAACAACTATTTTTAATAACAATAAAATATTAGATACAATGAAGCCTTTTAATAGCCAAATTATAATTTAGCGACCACTGTTTCAAAAACAATAAAATTTAAAAATATAAAAAACATAAGAACCCTAGGCATCATGTCCATAATCCAACTTAAATACAAATCAGATTTTTAGGAGCAGTTGTTAAGTTTTTACACCCATCATTTTTAATAACAATAAAATCTTCAATTCGAACACCGAATTCATTTGGGAGATATATCCCCGGCTCAATAGTCACAACCATGTTTTCCTCAAGCCTAGTTTCAGAATAAGGCGAGGCATTAGGAAGCTCGTGAATTTCCATACCAACACCATGTCCTAAGGAATGTCCAAAATTGTCTTTAAATCCATTTTTACAAATTATATCTCTAGCATATTCATCAAGCTGTGAGCCGGTAATCCCTGACTTAGCTTGAGATAAAGCCACCATTTGGGCATTTAAAACAATGTCATATACCAGTTTCATTTTCTCGCTAGGCTTTCCCACTGCCACAGTTCTTGTCATGTCGCTATGATACCCCTCATATACTGCACCAAAATCCATGAGAACGAAATCACCATTATTAACGGTTTTCTCGGTAGGAACACCATGAGGTAGCGAAGTATTTGCCCCCGATAAGGCGATAGTTTCAAAAGAAAGTGCCTCTGCGCCACACTTAAGCATTTCGAAATTAAGAGCTAGAGCAATCTCCCTTTCCGTTTTTCCTACTGCAATAAAACTAAGTATTTCGTTAAATGCTTTTTCTGCAATTTTTTGTGCAGTTGAAATTTTTTCCATTTCATCATCTGTTTTAATTATTCTTAGTTCACTTATTATACTGCTAAGAGTGTTATCAACAATTATCTCTCCGCAGATTTTTTCCTTAAAAGTATTCATATGAGAAACCGACATGTACTCGGATTCTATAGAAAAAGTTTTAGCATTGTGCTTTTTCATAAGTTTATTTATCTGTTCATAGGTTTTTTCTTGAAGCAAAACATCACAATCAACAACTGTTTTCATAGCCTTTTCTATATACCTAAAGTCGATAATTAGGTATGCTTTTTCCTTGAAAACAACCAGTGTTCCAGCTGAAGATTTCATGCCGGTAAAATATCTTCTTGAAACATCAGATGTAATAATTGCCATATCAATGTTATCAGGAAGTCTTGAAATAAGCTTTTGAATTCTATCCATTAAACCAACCTCTTTAGTGCTTGAATTGCAAGATTATAGCTGTTTTTTCCGAACCCTGAAATTTGACCTACACAGGCTGGAGCAATTACCGAATTGGAGCGAAACTCGTCTCTAGCGTGTATATTACTTAGATGAACCTCAATAACAGGTATGTTTATAGCGGATATTGCGTCTCTTATTGCATAGCTGTAATGAGTGTAAGCACCAGCGTTTAAGACAATTCCAACCGAGCTTTCTCTTGCATTGTGAATAGCGTCAATAATCTCGCCCTCACAATTGGACTGATAAATTTCAGCGTCAAAATCAAGCTCTTTCGCATATTCTAATATTTCGCAATTAATAGTTTCAAAGGTATCATTTCCGTACACTCCTGGCTCACGCTTACCAAGAAGATTTAAATTTGGTCCGTGAATAACAAGTATTTTTTTCATGTAATCTATCCTTTCAATCAATACTATAAATCAATCTCAAAATCAATCTTTTCCGTCTCAACAAGAGCTAGGTTTCTATAAACTAAATCTTTTCTTCGGCTGAATCCTACTCTTTCCCAAAAATCATTTCCAGTGTTATTTCCCTCAAAAACCACCAAAGCGACCTTGCTTATACCCTCTCGCTTTAGTCCAATTAGGGCTTTTTCGACTAACGCTCGCCCTATCCCTCTGCCTCTAAAGCTGGCTTTAACTGCTAGATGGTATATATAGCCACGTCTTCCGTCATTTCCACAGAGAATTGAGCCGTCAATTAATCCACTTCTCTCATTTTCCGCAACATAACAGGTTCGTGGGTTTCTTTTCAAGAACCTAAGAATTCCCTCTTTCGAATCGTCCGTTGAGTTAACGCCCATGCCCTCAGTTGTAACCCAAAGGGCGTACACATTATCATAATCTTTTATTGTCATTTTTCGAATAATCATTTTGCACCTCTACACTATACGTCATTTACTTTATAGATAAATAATAATTTTTCATAGCTAGTGCGTCCTCAGCTTGAGTTCCTGCACTTTCACAAATAAATATCGGTGACAAATCTTTCTTTGCAACAATTTCCATTAATGGCTCATAATCAGGACCATATCCTTGATTGTCATTAAAAGTCAAATGCTTCTTTTCACCACCAGGAATGGTAAACATTATTTTAGAAAAATGGCTATGAAAACTTTTAAGCCTGTCTATTCCTAGTTTGTTTTCTATTTCATTTATAATAATTTCGTATTCAGCTTTTCCTTTAATCCAACCAAAATCTCTTGCGTTTAAATGCCCAAAATCAATACAAGGAATAAATGAGTCATCTAGCATACAAAGCTTTATTACCTCATCTAGATTGCCAAGCTGATTTACCTTCCCCATTGTTTCAGGACAAAAGTGAATATGTTCAAAGCCCTGTTCTACAGTTGCTTTTCTTGCCCTAATAAGCGTGTCCTTTGCAAGCACAAGAGCTTCCTCTCTAGTCATTTTTGCACAAGAACCGCTGTGTATAATTATTCTGTCTGCGCCAAGCCTGTTGGCAGCGTCACAGCTTTGCATAATATAATCAATGCTTTTATCACGTTTTTCTTCCTCAACGCTTGAAAGTGATATAAAATATGGTGCATGAAGTGATAAAGAAATTCCATTTTTTATAGCTTCGTCACGAATAGCAAAAGCCGTTTTATCGGTTACCTTTACACCTCTGCCACACTGGTATTCATAACAATCAAGCCCCATATCCTTTAAATATTGGGGAGCCTGTAGAGTTGATTTATATTTTGCAGAAAAGCTTTCAGAATTTCCTGCCGGTCCAAATTTTGCAGACATCATTTGCTCCTTAATACTGAAAAATTTCAGCTATTTTATTTGGGTTCTTGAATTTAATTGCTCATTAACCTTGTTCATAAATGCTATTGCAC